>CANLHC010000112.1 GCA_947490625.1 Candidatus Nanopelagicaceae bacterium | reverse complement strand
ATTCCGACGAATGTATCCCAAAGAAAAGTGCACGAGGCTGAAGGGATCTCAGAGTGAGTTATAAAAGTAGGCGAATAATCTCTTTGGTTACAGTTGTGGTCTTACTAGCGTGGATAGTCGTAATTGGACGGTAGTACGCCTTCGACAGAAATATCTTTTGGGACTGTGACTTTATCTTTGTAGTACATCCAGATTATTAACATACCAATGAGTGATATCCCACCACAGATTGCAACACTTTCGCGCACTCCAATTGCTTCAACCAAAGAGCCAATGGCGACAGAACCAAAAGGAGTTCCGCCCATAAATATCAAGAGGTAGATTCCCATTACACGCCCACGAATGGCTGGGTCAGAGTGCATCTGCATGAGTGAGTTCGCTGAAATCATCATCGTCAAAGCGAAGAAACCGCATAAAGGTAACCACGCTGCATAGATTTCAAATGTTGGCATTATCGAGAGAAGTAAAATCGATAGTGAGAAAAGCGTTCCGGTCTTTATGACGAACATAGTATTTCGTTGTTTTTCAAACCTCGCGCTGATCAGAGCCGCACTCAGTGAGCCGATCCCAATATAAGTACCTAGAAGACCAAATGATGCAGGCCCTTTAAGGAATTCACCACGGGCCATCAGGGCGTTAAATATCTGAAAATTAAGTCCAAAGGTGGAGGCAAAGAAGACTGCGATCATCACAACATAAAGGTCAGGACGCGCACGGGCATAGGCAAACCCCTCGCGCAGTGTTCCTTGCGTCTTCTTTGATTCATGGATAAAGAACTCAGATTTACGCAGAGATAAAAGCGCGATATTGACGGTGACATAACTTATTGCGTTGATGATAAAAGAAGGTCCTGTTTCAAAGTGAGCAATAAGAAAGCCTGAAACCGCAGGACCAATAAGGCGACCGGCATTAAAGTTGGCAGAACCTAAACTGATGGCATTCGGTAAATCTGCATTTCCCACGATTTCAGAGTTAAATGATTGTCGAACCGGGCCATCTATCGCACCTGAAATTCCAAGTACCGCGGCACAGGCAAAGACATGCCAGAGCTCAACCTTGTCAGATACGACCAGAAGTCCTAAAACGAGTGCGGATAATCCACCAAAAGTATTTGTTACCACCAGAAGTAAACGTTTATCTACACGATCAGCTAAAAGCCCACCTTGAAGCGTGAAGAGCAAAAATGGCGCAAATTGAATTGCCGTGACTAAGCCTAGGTAATAACCGTTGTTATTGGTGAGCTCTAGGACAAGCCAATCTTGGGCGATGCGCTGGGTCCATGAACCAATATTCGAGAGAGCATTTGCCGAAAATAGAATTCGAAAATTTCTGTGCCGGAAAGAACGCCAATTTCCATTCTCATCGATGCGCACCCACGTTATTATAGTCGCATGGTCCAGAAGTCATCAATAAAAACTGTTGTCATACTTGTAGCAATCGGAACTATTGCTTGGCTCATCGCAGGAATGGTTGCGATCACCCTTGATTATGATTCAAAGTATGTCTGGGCATGCGTTGCAGGTGCAGTGCTTGGCGTCGTTGGTATCAGATACGCAATACGACGTGATCGTCGAAGCGGAATTTAAGCTTCGAGCTGGCCTGCAATTCCACGTAATACACGACCTAAACGCTCTGCTTCGGCTCCTGATGGATGGCGACCCTGACGTAGACCGTTGCCAACTTTGTCCAAAATCTTGATCGTATCTTCGATCATTGCAGCCAGATCATCATTATTTACTCGTGAATTCTCAGCGAGTGAGACAGGTGCATCAACAATATGAATCGACATCGCCTGTGGTCCCTTGCGAGAATCAATAACAGAGAATTCAAGTTTTGTTCCAGGCTTCACTGTTGTAACGCCCTCAGGAAGTGCTGTTGCAGCTAAATACACATCTTCGCCTTCGTCGGATGCGATAAAACCAAAGCCTTTTTCGAGGCTAAACCATTTAACGCGGCCTGTAGGCATTGGATACTCCTTGGGTAGAAACAATAAAGGCAAGTTTATCGCAGATTAATAGGGTGGTGCTACTTAATTGTCGCTTCGCTATGCGCACCGCAGCCGTGATCAACTGAAACTACGCGTGCATCATCTGGTGCAATTGCATTGGCGCAGACTCCGAAGGATGCTCGAAGTGAGCCAGCGATCGGCAAGAAGAAACCACAAGTTTGGCAAGGTTTAGGCGCACTCTGCGCAATCAGTGCATTCGGTCCGCTATCTCCGGCATACCAACGCTTACTTGCTTGATCGCGTCCCTCGATTGAGAGAACTCGCGCACGTGAAAGACCTAAATCAAATACCTGCATTGGATCAAGTTCTTCATCGTGAATCAACGAGTGCACACCTGGTGCTAATCGAGTGTCATCAAGAATGCTCGGAACAATAACTCCAGGTTGAATATCTTCAGGCAAGATGCGATCGCGGTATTCAACCCACTCTGGTGCAATCAGTGAATCTGGACCAGGAAGAACAACCACATCACAGATAGTTGGTGTTGCGCCATCTTCAACTTCTGCAACTGTGACGCACCAGCGCCATCCTTGATAACCGGCAAGATCTGCTTCAAATAAAAATGTTGAGACGCGATTGTCGCGGTCGATATCTACAGAGATAAATGCGCCAACCTGCGCGGGCTTTTCGGCATCGGCAATTGCGGCGTTACGTGCGATCTCTTGCGCCGACATTGTCATGGAGTAAGGATAAAGCAGAACAGGCCCGCGACGTTAATCGCGAGCCTGTTCTGGTAATTCTTATGCGAGGATCAGATTAGAAATCCATTCCCCCGCCATCGCCGCCCATAGGAGCAGCTGGCTTCTTCTCTGGCTTATCGGTGATGACAGCCTCGGTTGTAATAAAGAGTGCGGCAATTGATGCAGCATTCTGCAAGGCAGAACGTGTGACCTTTACTGGATCGATGATGCCAGCTTTGATCATGTCGACGTACTCACCTGTTGCAGCGTTAAGGCCGTGACCTGACTCGAGGTGGCGCACCTTCTCAACGATGACTCCACCTTCAAG
>CANLHC010000111.1 GCA_947490625.1 Candidatus Nanopelagicaceae bacterium | reverse complement strand
GCCTATGAAATTTTGGCTGGCCACTGTGATGCACGCATGGCCGGAATTAAAGATGCGCAGGCGCGCAGCCTTCCGCTCTTTGTTATCCAGCACCCAGCAACACTTCAAGCCGGCAAGTAAGGCGCGAGTCATACCTTTGCCTTAGGCTCACCTCATGGCAAAGGTCGAGAAAGATCCATTCCGCTGTACTGAATGCGGCTGGACATCCCAGAAGTGGGTAGGCCGTTGCGGTGAATGCCAGGCGTGGGGATGCGTTGAAGAAGTCGCCGCCCCGAAGAAACTTTCACTCGTTGCCGGAACCGTCTCACATGCAGCAACTCCTATCGGCGATGTCGACCTCAGTTCAGCGCGTGCTCGCGAAACCGGAGTGAGTGAACTCGATCGCGTATTAGGTGGTGGCCTTGTTCCAGGCGCTGCAATTTTATTAGCCGGTGAACCGGGCGTTGGAAAATCAACTCTTCTTCTCTCTGTCGCAGCTCAGACTGCAGCAAAGGGAATGAGTGCGCTCTACATTAGCGGTGAAGAATCGGCATCACAGGTTCGCCTTCGCGCAGAACGTATCAACGCTGTAGATCCACAACTCTTTCTTGCATCCGAGACAGATCTTGGAGCAGTCATTGCTCACATCGATGCAGTCAAACCCGCACTTGTCATAATCGATAGCGTGCAAACAATTGGAAGCTCTGCCGCAGATGGTGCACCGGGTGGTGTGACACAAGTGCGCGAAGTTGCTGGAGCGCTTATTCGTATCTGTAAAGATCGCGACATCACTTTGCTACTAGTTGGACATGTCACTAAAGATGGATCGATTGCAGGACCGCGACTTCTTGAACATATCGTCGATGTTGTTCTGCAATTTGAAGGAGAGCGCCATTCACGACTCAGACTTATCAGGGCAATTAAGAATCGCTTTGGGGCAAGTGATGAAGTGGGTTGCTTTGATTTAAGTGATACAGGTATCGAATCTGTTATTGATCCAACGGGGCTCTTTACCTCACGCCATACCGAACCTGTTCCTGGAACCTGCGTTACGGTCACACTAGAAGGCCGGCGTCCCTTGCTTGCAGAGATCCAAGCACTGGTCAGCGCAAGCCGTGAAAGTGATTTCGGAAATGCACGTCGTGTAACAAGTGGTCTTGATTCAGCCCGTACCTCAATGACTTTAGCTGTTCTTGAATTACGCGCAGGCGTACGAGTCGGTGGTCGAGATGTATATGCCGCAACTGTTGGCGGTATGAAAATGTCAGAGCCGGCCGCAGATTTAGCGCTTGCTCTCGCCGTTGCATCTGCTGCGAAGGGCCTAGCGCTCCCGCCTGATCTGGTTGCTATCGGTGAAGTGGGATTGGCGGGTGAGATTCGTAAAGTAAGTGGTGTTTCACGCAGATTAGCTGAGGCATATCGACTTGGATTTAAGAAAGCGCTTGTTCCATCAGGGAGCGATGTAAAAATTGATGGCATGGAGATCATCGAAATCTCTCGACTTGATCAAGGCCTAAAGAGGGTTGCGATCTCTGGCGAATGAAATCTCTTCATCAACCAGTATTAGCTTGGTATAAAGAGAATAAACGCGATCTTCCGTGGCGTGGTTCAGATCCTTGGGGCGTGCTCGTAAGCGAGATTATGTTGCAGCAGACTCCTGTTGCGCGCGTTCTACCCATCTATATCCATTGGATGAAGCGTTGGCCAACGGCGGCATCTCTTGCCCAAGCTACACCTGCAGAAGTAATCACAGCGTGGGGGCGGCTCGGTTATCCGCGACGTGCACTCCGATTACATGAATGTGCCAAAGTTATTGCTACCCAACATAATGGTGTGGTTCCATCATCAGAGATTGAGTTACGAAAACTTCCAGGCGTTGGCGAATATACAAGTGCGGCCTTAATTGCATTTGCCTTTGGTGGTCGATCACTTGTTCTTGATATCAATATCAGGCGACTCTTTTCTCGCGTGATCGATGGTGTCGAAACCCCTAAGGCTGCACCGACAAAATCAGAACGTGTTGAACGAGAGAAGTTAATCCCGGAAAAAAGTGCCGCGATCTGGGCAGCTGCAACAATGGAAATCGGCGCAGTTATCTGCACCGCTAAGAAACCAAAGTGTGGTCTCTGTCCGTTGGCTGATCAATGTAAGTGGCGGAGTCTTGATTTTCCATTATCAGATCAACCAAAGCGCACTCAAACGTGGCATGGAACCGATCGACAATGTCGAGGTGTGATTGTTCAAGCGTTACGTGAAAACTCTGCGCTGAGCAAGAAAGAGATTAACTTGCTCTGGGATGTTCCCTCGCAGGTAGAAAAAGCGCTGCTGACACTCTTAGAAGATGGCTTAGTTGTATCAATTCCAGGGCAACGATTCTCGCTCCCCCAACGCTGAAGTAAGGGTAAAATTCTGCAATGGATCACCTCAGCGGACTCAGAGCAGCTCTCGGCGATAACGCCTCACTTATTAGCGATCCCGAGATCACCGCGACATATTCAAAAGATCAGGCACCCTTTGCAGCACATCAACCGGCAGCCCTTGTTCTCCTTGCTAAATCAACGGAAGAAGTTTCGCGTGCGGTGGCATATGCCAATACCCATAACATCCCAGTAGTTGCACGCGGTGCCGGTAGCGGACTTTCTGGTGGTGCAAATGCAACATCTTCTTCCCTTGTTATCTCCCTTGAGAAGATGAACTCAATCATCGAGATTGATGAGACAAATATGATTGCCCGAGTTCAAGCAGGGGTTGTCAATCTTGATTTAGATAAGGCGGCAGAACTTAAGGGGCTGGCTTATCTTCCCGATCCTGCCAGCCGCGATTGGTCGACTATTGGTGGAAATGCCGCAACTAATGCTGGCGGAATGTGTTGCGTTAAATACGGCGTCACATCAGCTCACGTTCGCGCACTCACCGTTGTGATGGCAGATGGTCAGATTATTCACTTGGGGAGTGCAACAAAGAAAGCTGTTACCACTTTAGATCTGACTCGCTTAATGATTGGCTCTGAAGGAACGTTAGGAATTATTACCGAAATTGTTGTTGGTTTAGCTGTTCGCCCTGAGACGCCAGCAACAATTATTGCAACCTTTCCACATATCAAGAGCGCAGCAGCAGCTGCAGCCGCTCTTTTGAAATTTAAGCCATCAATGTTAGAAATTATCGATCAGACAACTCTTAAAGCAGTTGAGTCGTGGCATCC
>CANLHC010000110.1 GCA_947490625.1 Candidatus Nanopelagicaceae bacterium | reverse complement strand
CCGCGACTAGCGCTTGTGTTCTCGAAACGAAGGCCAACGCTAGCGAGAGATCAAGGCGAACATCGACAGTAGGCAATTCTGATTCAGAAGAATCTTCACTCTGATCAAGATCTGATCGAAAGGAAATCTCGATTTCTAAATCACTTGGATCAAAGGCGATTCCTATTGCTCCCACCGTGAATTCGCTATCTAATGGAAGTTCTAGCGGGCCATCATCACTTTTCATTGGCTGAACTGAATTCAATGGAGTATTCTTCTTCACTTCACGAATAATGGTGGAGATGCGTTGAGCAAGGGCCGAAGCTTGAGATTTTTCAGTGGCTAGTGAAACGAGCGAAGCACCTTGCCGTACCTGGAAGTAAAACTCGCGCTCCCCTGGTGCTCCGATAGTTCCGACAATAAATCTGTCAGGGCGATCAAAATTCCACTGCTGTGAAGCCATCACGCACGATTCCCGGTCGAACCACCGAGAGCGAAAGATCCTTTCGACTCCTTGCCTGAGATTACGCTCTTCTGATCATTGAAAGAGATCAGGCGACTCATGCCGTTCTGCGTTTCAATTACCGTCATCGAGGCGGGCTCAATAACCAATCGCTGAAATTCGTCGAGATGCATGCCGAGAACATGAGCGACTATCGATTTGATGACATCTCCGTGGCTGACAATAAGGCGCGGATTCTTACCCTTAAGTTCATTTACTCTGTGGAATGAAGCTATCGCCCGCGATTGCATCTCCATCAATGATTCTCCCTGTGGGAAGACCATTTGACTTGGATGTTCTTGCACAATCTTCCACAACTTATTCCGCTGTAGGACAGCGAGAGACTTACCCGTCCATGTTCCGTAGTCAACTTCTGAGAAACCTTCATCAACACGTGGGACTATTCCGTTACCGTAGGAAGCAAGCCATGGCGCAATAGTCTGCGAACAACGTTGGATTGGACTGACAACGACGGCATCGAAACGAGTTTTTCCGATTCTTTCAACAAGCTCTGCTGCCTGGTTCTCGCCTTTACTACTGAGCGCGATTCCTTCAGTTCGACCGGCAAGAACGTTCTTGAGATTGGCAGTGGAGTGTGCGTGCCGTAAGAGAACGATTCGTGACATCTCCGAAGATTATCGCTCTTTAACATTGTTGGCTTGCTAGGGTGGCGCCCATGATAAAACGTCGCGCGGGTCAGTCAGGACTTGAGCTCTCTCGCATAGGGCTCGGAACGATGACCTGGGGACGCGACACAGATACCCATGAAGCAGCCGAGCAGTTGCGCTCTTTTGTTGAGGCTGGTGGAAACTTTATCGATACCGCTTCCACCTATGCCGATGGTGATGCTGAGCGAGTAATCGGCGGCCTAATCGGAACTATCGCTTCTCGTGAAGATCTTGTCATAGCAACAAAAGCCGGTATTGCCTTCCCCGATGGAATTCGTTCGGTCAACAATTCACGTCACCACCTCATTTCAGAGCTAGATAAATCACTCACCCGATTGGGCAGTGACTATGTAGATCTCTGGCAGATTCACACGTGGGATACCGATAACGCGTTGGAAGATACTTTGTCGGCACTTGATTACGCATACACATCGGGTAAGGCACGGTATGTAGGCATAAGTAACTTCAATGGATGGCAGAGTGCGCGAGCAATCACTCTGCAAGAATCAAACACGGCAAAAGCTCCGATAGCAACAATCCAGAGTGAGTACTCACTCCTTAATCGATCTATTGAAGAAGAAGTTGTGGACTGTGCTCATTCATTAGGTGTCGGCATTCTTGCGTGGTCACCACTTGGTCGAGGCGTTCTCACTGGAAAATATCGTCAATCAATACCCGCTGACTCGCGGGGAGCAACACCACACTTTGCGAATTTCATCGCCCCATATTTGGATGAGAATAGTTCGAGAATAGTCGAAGCTGTCGCGGCAGCGGCAGGTGGCTTGGGATATTCACCACTTGAAGTTGCCCTTGCCTGGGTGCGCGATGCACCAGGTGTGACTAGTGCAATCGTAGGTGCACGCACTGGTGCTCAACTTCGTGGCGTTCTTACAGTTGAAGAGATCACACTTCCGGAGATCGTTCGTAGCGCACTTGATGATGTATCAAGAGTTTTCTAAGAAATCCTTCAAGACGTTTACACCAAATCTCAGACCATCTACCGGAACTCGTTCATCCACTCCGTGGAATAGCGCCATGAAGTCCAATTCAGGATCGAGTTTCAACGGAGAGAATCCATAACCAATAATTCCGATCTTTGACAGTGCCTTGTTATCAGTCCCGCCACTCATCGTGAATGGGACTGGAATTCCATCTGGATCATGTTTAACCAATGCAGAACACATTGCCTCTACTAAGTCACCTTCGAATGGAACTTCGAGAGCGATATCAGTGACGATAGTTTCAATGCGAATATCGGGTCCAACGATCTCTTGAATAGTTGCATTCATTTCATCTTCATATCCCGGTAGAAAACGACCATCGACAACAGCTGTCGCCTCACCCGGTATCACATTCTCTTTATAGCCAGCAGAGAGCATCGATGGGTTTGCCGTATTTTGCAACGTGGCACCGATCATGCGAGATGTATTTCCAAATTCGCTCAACAGAGGTCTTAGATCCTTCAAGTCAAAGGGTTTTCCAGAAGCTTTTGCAACAGTCTCGAAGAGTCGTTTCACAGTTGAGGTGTAGCGCTGCGGCCAATCATAATTTCCAATCTTTGCAACTGCCTCCGAGATGCGTGTAATTGCATTCTCTTGATTAATGACAGAGCCGTGGCCGGCACGACCGTTAGCAACCAAGCGCATCCAGTGGATACCTTTTTCAGCAGTTTCCACGAAATAGAATCTCTTTGCGTTAGGTAGAGTGACTGAAAAACCACCTACTTCTGAGATCGCCTCTGTGCATCCCTTGAACGCATCCGGATGTTCGGCAACCATCCAGCGAGAACCGTAGCTACTACCGGCCTCTTCATCAGCGAAAAATGCGAGAGTGATAGGACGTGGTGGCTTGTATCCGATGCGAGCCCATTGACAGACCACTGCAAGAATCATGGCATCCATATTTTTCATATCTACGGCGCCGCGACCCCAGATAAATCCATCCTTAAGAATTCCACCGAATGGATCGACGCTCCAATCCTCAGCCATTGCAGGTACAACATCGAGATGTCCGTGTACCACCAAACCAGGACGATCCGGCTGTGAACTTTCGAGATGCGCAATCACATTGCAGC
>CANLHC010000109.1 GCA_947490625.1 Candidatus Nanopelagicaceae bacterium | reverse complement strand
GTTGATTCGAGGTAAGCCAAGATTGCATCTTCGGCCGCTTCAACGGTGATTCCGTCAGGGATCTGGGTGATCAGACCCGAAGAGGTATGCATCTGGGTCACGAACTCGTTCATGCCGGCCAACTGCTCAGGCGTCGCCTTGATAACAAGGTCGATTCCCTCACCGATCAGGTTGAGCTCAGAGTCGGTGACCAGGACAGCGATCTCGACCAAGACATCTGATTCAAGGGATAGCCCCGTCATCTCACAATCTATCCAGATCAGATGGGGGAGTTCGGTGGCCATATCGCGCAGTTTAGGGGGTGAAGCGCTCGCTGCGTGAATTCAGCATGAGTTCACCTTCTGTTCACCTTCTGTCCGTGCGCTCTCTGTCGTCTACGGACAGACTCTCCGCGTGACCCAGACTGTAGACGCTAGAAGTTCAGCACCTGTCCCGCGTGAACTCGAAACTAAACCTCGTTTCTCAGATCAAGTTTTCCGTGTCGTTGTTACTGCAGGCGGAATGTCCTCACTCATCATTTTAGGTTTGATCTTTGCATTCCTTGCCTATCGCGGCATCGGCGTTCTTCGCGTAGAGGGTTTTGGATTCATCACCAATTCAAATTGGGATGTTGTTGAAGATGAGAATTCGAATATCGTTTCGCAAGATTATGGACTTGCTGCAATGTTGGTCGGAACTATCTTGTCGGCAACCGTTGCAGTCATTGTCGGCGTTCCCATCGCAGTCTTTAGCGCACTCTTTCTTGAGTTTTACTCAGGGCGCAAAATTAGGAACGTTCTCATTGCACTTATCGATTTGATGGCTGCCTTCCCATCAATCCTCTTTGGCTTTTGGGGCTTCTTAATCCTTATGCCGAGCGCTGAATATTGGGCGAAGCTCCTTAACAAATATCTGGGATGGATTCCAATCTTTGACGTTCCTGCACCGTTCTTTACGCGCTCGCCATTTATCGCAGGCCTCGTTCTTGCAATTATGATTATTCCAATCACGACATCAATTGCGCGTGAAGTTTTCTCCCAGACACCTCTTGATCGAATCCAGGCAGCGTACGCGCTCGGTGCGACTCGACTCTCAATGATTCGCGCAGTGGTACTTCCATTTGGACGTGGTGGAATTGTCGGTGGCGCAATGCTCGGCCTTGGGCGTGCAATGGGTGAAACCGTCGCGGTCTACACAGTTTTGAACATTGTCTATCAGGTGAATTGGCAAGTTCTCTTTGGCTCGGGTGGAAATATCGCATCCTTAATCCTTTTGAAAGTTAATGAAGCCGATAGAGAAGAAGTGAATGCGCTCATGGCTGCTGGCTTAGTTCTCTTCCTACTCACTCTCGTCATTAATGCGATTGCAAATGTGCTTGTGAACAACCTTGGAAAGACAGGTCGCTAAATGTCATCAGCTATCAGTCAAGACGCAGTAACACCTAAGCCAGGCAAACCTTGGGAGCCAACGGCACGTGAGCGCACACAGAAGGTACTTAACTTCTTTATCTCACTGGCGCTCTCTGTAGTTTTACTTTTCACCACTGGTCTCAATGGAAAATTAGGTTGGTTTATAGCTTTCTTCCTCTCATTTACAGTCGTTTCTTTCGTCGCTGAGTTCCGCCGAGCAGGCAAGCCAGCAGCGCAGGATAGTTTGCTGACTAGCGTTTCACGATTTGCAATTACTTTAGCGGTCATTCCGATCATCAGTATTTTGGTAACAGTTGTTGTCAAGGGTTGGCGCGGACTGCATTGGGGTCTTTTCACTCAAGATATGGCGCAGGCGACCGTAAATGATTCAATTGAAAAGGGTGGAATGCTTGCAGCAATTGTGGGAACTTTCATCATGGTTTCACTTGCACTAATTTTCACATTGCCAATATCCATTCTTACAGCACTTTACCTCACTGAAATCAAAGGTAAATTCACTAGACCAATTCGCTTCCTTGTACAGGCAATGTCAGGCGTGCCATCAATCGTCGCAGGACTCTTTATTTTATCCAGCGTGATCTATCCAGTTACCGGAGAGCGCACTGGCTTGATGGGTGCACTTGCCCTAGCAATTCTTATGATTCCAACTGTGGCAAGAACTGCAGAAGAAGTTCTCTTGCTGATTCCAAATGATTTGCGTGAAGCTGGATTAGCTCTAGGTGCAACGCAATGGCGAACAGTTGCGATGGTTGTTGTCCCCGCCGTAAAGAGCGGTTTGGTCACCGCAATCATTCTTGGTGTTGCTCGAGTAATCGGTGAGACTGCTCCAATTCTCTTGGTCTCAGGTGGCGGAGAAGCCACCAACTTCAACCCAGTTTCAGGGCCTATGGGCTCCATTCCTTATTACGTTTGGAAGTCATTCCAACTCGGGGGCACTGAGGAATCATCGCAGCGTACGTGGGCAGGGCTCCTTGTACTTATACTCTGGGTTCTTCTTCTCTTCACAATTGCCCGTTATATTTCATCGAGATCGCAGAAACGGTAGATCAGAGCTATGTCAGATAATAATCAAGGGGAGAAGCCAGAGATGAAGACAGCAACAACACCTCACTCACTCGCAGATGTTGCATCATCTCGCGAAGCAAAGAAGCCTGGAACAGCCCCGTTAGGTTCTGGCCTTGAGTCCCGTGGTGTGCACGCATGGTTTGGTGCCAAGCATGTGCTTAAAGATGTCACCTTAGATTTTGCTGCCGGAACAGTGACCGCACTTATCGGTCCATCAGGATGCGGAAAGTCAACATTCCTTCGCACTCTTAATCGTATGCATGAATTCATTCCGACAGCGGCTCTTGCTGGCGAAGTTTTGCTTGGAGGAAAAGATATTTACGCTTCTGGCACAGATGTAACAAAAATTCGTCTTCGTATCGGAATGGTTTTTCAGAAACCGAATCCATTCCCGTCAATGACAATCGGACAGAATGTTCTCTCCGGCCTCAAGTTGGCTCAACTCAAAGTCCCAAATACAGATGATTTGATGGAAGAGTGCCTCGTACGTGCTGGTTTATGGGAAGAGGTAAAGGATCGCCTTGGCGAACACGCCAGTGCACTCTCTGGTGGGCAACAACAGCGTCTATGTATTGCTCGCTCTCTTGCAGTTCGTCCCGAGGTCTTGCTCATGGATGAGCCATGTTCAGCACTTGATCCAGGATCAACCTTTCGTATCGAACAGACAATCTCTGAACTTTCTCAGACAATGACTATCGTCATTGTTACTCACAACATGCAGCAGGCAGCGCGAGTTTCAGATTACTCAGCCTTCATGCTCTCTGATGGTGGACCTGGCGAACTAGTCGA
>CANLHC010000108.1 GCA_947490625.1 Candidatus Nanopelagicaceae bacterium | reverse complement strand
TGATTTCACCAGATCCTCCGCGCGGCATTACCGCGCTGAACTCCCCCAGGGTAGGAATACAGCAAGGGTAGGCGTGCTCTGATGGGTGCGCGGAGGGTCCCTAAAACTTTAGAATCACCACTGGCCACGAAGCAGAGACGAGTAGGGGGAGATGATGTCACTAGCGCTTTATCGCAAGTACCGCCCCTCTGTATTTGCAGATGTCATCGGGCAAGAACATGTCACCGTTCCACTATCGAATGCACTTGAATCTGGTCGCACACATCACGCATATTTATTTAGCGGTCCACGTGGATGCGGAAAAACTTCTAGCGCTCGCATTATGGCGCGTTCACTTAATTGCGCAAAAGGACCAACACCAAACCCATGTGGTGAGTGCCAATCATGTAAAGATTTAGTTGCAAACGGTCCGGGATCTCTCGATGTAATTGAGCTAGATGCTGCCACTCATGGACTCGTAGATGATGCGCGCGATCTTCGTGACAAAGCATTCTTTGCGCCAGTACAAAGTAAGTACAAGATTTACATTATTGATGAAGCGCACCAACTTGGACCCGGAGCAGCGAATGCGCTCCTCAAAGTTGTAGAAGAACCACCTCCTCACGTTATCTTTATCTTTGCAACAACAGAGCCCGAGAAATTGATTTCAACAATTCGCTCACGTACTCACCACTATCCATTCCGCTTGGTTCCACCTCGAATCTTGGGCGAGCATTTAGAAAAGATCTGCGCACAAGAAGGCGTTAAAGTCGCAAAGGGTATTATTCCACTAGTAGTTCGTGCCAGCGGTGGATCAGTCCGTGATGCGCTAAGTATTTTGGGACAACTACTTGCTGGCGCAGGTGCTGAAGGTGTCAGCTACGAAATTGCAATTCAATTGCTTGGTTTCACCGATAGTGCGCTCTTAGATGATGCGGTCGAGGCTTTAGCTGCTCGTGACGGTGCAACACTGTTTAAGACTGTTGATCGTGTTATTGAATCAGGACATGATCCACGACGTTTTGCTAGTGATTTCCTTGAGCGCCTTCGCGATCTCATGATCGTTGATGCACTCGCTGCAACAAGTGCTAACTCAATCCTGCGCGATATTCCAGAAGATCAACTCGAGCGCATGGTTGCGCAGGCAAAGAATCTTGGCGCAGCAACACTTTCACGAGCTGCAGATATTGCAGCAGAAGGCCTTACGCAGATGCGGGGCGCAACAGCTCCACGGCTAATCCTTGAACTTATCTGCGGTCGCATGTTGTTGCCGATGGGCGATACAACTGATTCTGGACTTCTTACTCGTCTTGAAAGACTTGAGCGCGTACAAGGTATGGCAACTTCTGCACCCGCTGCCGCACCAGCTCCTGCAGCAGCACCTGCAAAGAAAGCAGAGCCAGTTGCACAATCGATCGTTGAAGAAAAAGTTGAAGTCAAAGCAGTCGTTGAAGAGGTAAAGAAGACCGCAGCTGCACCAGTAGATGCACTTGATGTCGCAGCTCTTCGCCGTATGTGGCCTGAAGTTATTGAGAATGTAAAGAAGCGCCGTCGCCTTACCTGGTCACTTTTAAGCGCAAGTGCGCAGATATTGGGCCTTGATGACAAGGCAATAACAATTGGTATTGCTAACGCTGGTGCCCGCGATTCATTTATTCGCTCTGAATCTGATGAAATTTTGCGCCAAGCATTTATTGATATCACAGGGCTTGATCGTAAGATCGAAGCACTTGTTGATCCATCCATCGACCCAAGTAGCAACCCAGTTGCTCGCGCTGTTCGTACCGATGAAGCGCCAACAGATAAGACTTTGCTTAGCGGAGCTGCGCTATTAGCTGCCGAGCTTGGTGCAACTGTGATTTCTGAGAAGAATAAATAAGTATGACTTCAGGAATGTATGAAGGTGCGATTCAAGATTTAATCGACGCGCTTGGCCGCTTGCCAGGTATTGGACCAAAGTCAGCGCAACGTATCGCCTTCCATATTCTGCAAAGTGAAAACGAAACTGCCCAGGCACTCATCGATGCAATCTGTACTGTCAAAGAACGAGTGAAGTTCTGTGTGCAATGTGGAAATGTTTCAGAAGAAGACGAATGTCGTATCTGTCGGGATCCACGTCGTGATCCCACACAAATTTGCGTTGTTGAAGAGAGCAAAGATGTCATCGCAATTGAACGCACACGCGAATTCCGCGGCAAGTATCACGTGCTTGGTGGCGCGATCAGTCCGATCGATGGCATTGGCCCAGAGCAATTACGTATTCGTGAATTAATGACGCGACTTGCTGATTCAAATATTGTTGAAGTTATCTTGTCTACAGATCCCAACCTCGAAGGCGAAGCGACAGCGACTTACTTAGCTCGTTTGATTAAACCGATGGGGCTTAAGGTCTCGCGCCTTGCCAGCGGGCTTCCTGTGGGTGGCGATCTTGAATATGCGGATGAAGTAACCCTGGGTCGCGCCTTTGAAGGACGTCGTAACGTAGAAGGCTAGTATTCTCACATCCTGAGATGCTTACCGTCTCATTATCTGGGATATCACTAATTTAGGTAGCCCGGAGCCCACCAGATAGTTCACACTTATCGGCATGGGACTGATCGTTCAGAAATACGGCGGATCTTCGGTGGCAGATGCCGAAGGGATGAAGCGCGTTGCCGCTCGCATCGTCGCCTCAAAGAAGGCGGGCAACCAGGTCGTCGTGGTTGTGAGCGCGATGGGCGATACCACTGATGAACTCATCGAATTAGCTAATGCCGTAACCCCAATCCCACAAGGTCGCGAACTCGACATGTTGCTCACAGCTGGTGAGCGAATTTCAATGGCACTTCTTGCGATGGCAATTAATAATTTAGGTTTTGAAGCACGTTCATTTACCGGAAGCCAAGCTGGCGTAATTACAGACTCCGTCCACGGCAAAGCGCGCATCATTGATGTAACACCGGGTCGTATCCAAGAAGCAATTAATGAAGGTGCGATCGCAATCGTTGCTGGTTTCCAAGGAATCTCGCAAGATACAAAAGACATTACAACTCTTGGTCGCGGCGGATCAGATACAACTGCAGTTGCACTTGCAGCAGCACTCGATGCCGATGTCTGTGAAATCTATACAGATGTCGATGGCGTCTTCAGCGCAGACCCTCGCGTTGTTCCTGCAGCTCGCAAGTTAACAACAGTGACATATGACGAGATGCTCGAACTTGCAGCAGCTGGTGCAAAAGTTCTTCACCTGCGTTGCGTCGAATATGCACGACGTTTTGATTTACCAATTCACGTACGTTCATCATTTTCACCTAACGAAGGAACCTGGGTGGTTGCAAATCACCCTGAAGGAGGAACCATGGAGCAAGCAATCATCTCG
>CANLHC010000107.1 GCA_947490625.1 Candidatus Nanopelagicaceae bacterium | reverse complement strand
GGAATGAGGTCACCGCCTGCCCAAATACCAGGCACATTGGTGCGGCATTTGTTATCGACAAGCACATAACCGCGATCCATCGAGATACCTTGTTCTTCATATCCAAGGTTTGCAGAAACTGGTCCGCGTCCGACTGAGACCAGAAGAAGTTCGGCGCTAAAGGTGCGGCCATCTTCAAGTTCAACGGTAACTCCATCGGCGGTGACAGTATGTGACTTAAAGCGAGTTCCGAGTTCGAAGTTGATTCCGCGCTTGCGGTATGCACGCTCAAGGAGCTTGGATGAAGATTCATCTTCGAGGGCAACTAGGTGAGGTAGGCCTTCAATGATTGTTACGTCAGATCCGAATGACTTCCAGACTGATGCGAATTCGCATCCAATGACGCCTCCGCCCAAAACGATGACGCTCTTAGGAATGTAATCAAGCTTTGTACCGTGATCAGATGTAATGACGCGCTTTCCATCGATTTCTAGTCCTGGAAGAGTTCTGGCATAAGAGCCTGTCGCTAAAATAACATTCTTACCGGTGTAGCGAACGCCATTTACTTCAACGGTATCTCGTGAAACTAATTTTCCGTAGCCCTCAACATATGTAATGCCGCGGGATTTAACGAGCCCTTGAAGCCCTTTGTGTAGTTTGGTGATAACGCCATCTTTATAAGAATTGACGCCATTCATATCGATTGCGTTTAGAGTTGTATTGACTCCGAAATGCGATGAGTCACGCGCTGTATCTGCAACTTCGCCAGCGTGAAGAAGAGCCTTCGTTGGGATGCACCCGCGGTGAAGACAGGTTCCGCCAAGTTTGTCGGCTTCAATCAGAACGACAGAGAGTCCAAGTTGAGCGCTTCGTAGCGCCGCTGCGTATCCGCCGCTTCCACCACCGAGTACAACGAGATCAACGTTAGACACGAAAGATATTCTCCTTTGCTCACCTGACCGCAAGGCCTATACCCATATCTTGCCAGTCTGAACGCTCAATGACTAACTGGCAGTGGGCTCAACTCACATAATGAGAGGGAGATTACGCCAGCCGTCCACGTCGACTTAGGTTAGATCTGGGCCTTCGCCGCAGCGACCAGAGAGCGGACTCCAATGCCGGTTCCACCAACTGGGGTGTAACCATGGGCGCTCCGATCGTTATATGCAGGACCTGCAATATCGAGATGGAGCCATGGAAGTTCATCTGAGACAAACTCTTTAAGGAAAATTCCTGCAACGAGCATTCCACCCATGCGATCTCCAATGTTTGCAAGATCTGCAACAGGTGAATCAAGAGAAGCGCGGAGTTCTGTGGGTAGCGGCATTGGCCAGAACTGCTCACCAGTTTGTTCTGTTACAGCGAGAAACGCAGCAGAGAGTGGTTCGTTATTTGTCATCACAGCGCTCGTGCGTGTTCCAAGTGCAACAACTTGAGCGCCAGTCAAAGTCGCGATATCAAAAATTGCATCAAGATTCTTCTCTTCTTGTGCACGTTGCAGTGCATCAGCAAGAACAAGGCGACCTTCTGCATCAGGATTAAGAACTTCTACAGTCTTTCCACCATAAATTGTGATGATGTCACTAGGGCGGGTTGCATTGTCGCTGACCATGTTCTCTGCCAGAGGTGCCCACGCATCAATGGCGACAGGCAACTTAAGAGCAGCAATTGCTAAGACAGCAGAACAGACAGCAGCAGCGCCACTCATATCTGACTTCATTGCCTCCATACCTAGTGCGGGCTTGAGCGCAAGTCCGCCGCTATCAAAGGTAATTCCCTTTCCAACAAAGGCGTAACGCTTTGCTGGCTTTACCTTGCCGGTTGGTGTGTACGAAATGCGAACAAGGCGTGGGGGATTAGCCGAACCTTGGCCCACGGCAGTAATTCCGCCGTAACCCTTACTCTTCAAAGTTGTCTCAGTCATCACGGTAATTGATAAACCTGCGCGAGCTCCGCCTGCTGCCTTTACCTCTGCGGTCATTCGATCTGCAAATGATGCGGGATTGAGATGACTTGGCGGAGTATTAATGAGGTCACGAGTTAAGAATGTGTATTGGGCGATCACAGATGCCTCTGCAGTAACTTCCTTAAATTCAGCCTTCGCGGCATGCGGTGTGAAGATCTTCGCTGCGGCAAGGGAAGAGTTACTTGTAACCACTTCATCGCTACGGAATTCATTAAAGAGATACGCACCTAATGCAGCACCTTGTGCCACTGCCGAAACACCCTCAAGATTGAGAGCAGGCAGTGCAAAGGTTGCAGATTTTTGATTGGAGAGTGTGCGGGCTGCAGCACCGGCTGCACGGCGAAGAAGCTCGTGGCCATAACTCGATGAAGCTTTTCCTAAACCTGTGAATACCAGTAGACGAACAGAGTTACCTGGAATCTTGATGACTTCATCAGTCTTGCCAGTTGCTCCCATGTCGCCAAGAATCTCTTCTAAGCTTTTGGCATCAAGTGCGAGATCTCCGGACTCAATGATCAGGGTTGGCTTTCCACCTTTTCGTGGCGCGGGACCTTGAGCGAGACCGAGAACGAGAATGTCATCTTTAAGTGAAGAGGTAAGAGAGAGTGCGGTCATAGTCGAAGTCACACATGCCTTTCAAGATTCTCGGGTTGTCATCTGCCTGTTCCTAGCGCCGTAAGTGTAGGTTGATGGGATGAAAAATTCACCTTTGCACAGTCGCCACCTCGCCCTTGATGCGAAGATGGCTGATTTTGGTGGTTGGTTGATGCCGATCGAGTATCCAGGGGCGGGCGTATTAGCTGAACACGCGGCAGTCCGTGAACGCGTAGGGCTCTTCGATGTCTCGCACCTAGGCAAAGCTCGCGTGAGTGGGGAAGGCGCACTCGAATTTCTCAATGGCGTATTCACAAACGATTTACATCGCATTACTGATGGACAAGCCCAATACACACTGCTCTGCAATAAAGATGGTGGAGTTATTGATGACTTGATCGTCTATCGCGATAGCGCAACGGATTTGTTCTTGGTTCCTAATGCGTCAAATACCACTGATGTGGTCCGAGTGCTGAAAGAAAATGCACCAGCAGGGATCGTCGTTGAAAATCTCCATGAAGATTTTGGTGTGATTGCACTTCAGGGTCCTCGCGCAGCAGCGGTGCTTAAGGAGCTTGGCGTCGAACCAGAGATGGATTACATGGCATTTTCACATGTACGTATTGGTCATGCGGATGTCATTCTCTGTCGAACTGGATACACAGGAGAACACGGATTTGAAATATTGCCACAACGCGGCGATGTCGAATCCGTTTGGGATATCTGTGCCAAAGTCGTTCTAGCCGAAGGTGGAGCTATCTGCGGTCTTGGTGCCCGTGACACGTTACGTACCGAGATGGGATACCCACTACACGCC
>CANLHC010000106.1 GCA_947490625.1 Candidatus Nanopelagicaceae bacterium | reverse complement strand
TCATCGCTCAAATTGCATCACGCATTAAGTTGCCGATAAAAGATAGCTTGTTGCGAAAGATCTTTGCGTACTTCCTATTTACCGTAGCCACATTTAGCTTGATTGAGCGACTCTTTATTGTTTAGTCGTTTTTTTCTCAGTTTTGATTGTTCTGGATAGATAACCAGAGAGAAATAGCATGCCGATTGGGAAGAAGAGTGCGGCTGGCAAACTGGTCAACTCTGAAATCACACCTGTCAGCGTTGGACCAAAGAAGTAACCTGCAATTCCAATCACGCCAACTCGCGCAATCGCAACTGAGGGTGCTACTCCAGTTGTAGCAGCTGCAGCAAGAATAAATGCAGGAAACATGGGGCCAATGCCATATCCAGCACACGCAAATCCGAAGTTAATGATGATCAGAGCAATCAGCGGGTGTGAGTCAGAGAGCGGTACTGCAATTAATATCGCAGCGCTCCACGCTGATCCCCCAAGATAAGCTCCATACTTCACAGTGTTGACGGGGCCAAAGCGATCAAGTGTTTTATCACCAAGTAATCTGCTTACAATCATCGCAAGGGCAAAGCTGGCAAAACCTGAAGCGTTTACGCCCTTGTCATAGCCCATATCGTCGCGAAGCAAAATTCCTGCCCAGTCACTTGCCGCACCTTCTGCGATCATGGATCCAAGAAGGCCTATCCCCATCGCCCACAAAGGAAGAACGCTCTTTCCAAAGAGTGGAATCTTGGCACTAGTCTCCTCATCTCCCCCATCATGATCATCAAGATCTCCTGGAAGTAAGAAAAATGCTGCAGGAACGAATGCAATCACTGCAAAAATTGCTATTGCCACAAGGTTTAGCTCATAGGAAACAAAGCGCGCGATAGCCCCACCGATGACAGTGGTAAGAAATGCGCCCACACTCCACATCGCATGAAGACTGGACATGCAACGTTTTTTAATTACTTGCTCAACGATAAATCCCTGGGAGTTGAGGCAGATATCCATAAGGGAATATCCAAAACCCATAATGAACAGCCCAATAACTAAAGTGAGAACTGAGTGTGCTAACCCCATCCCCGCTAACCCCAACGGCATGATTGAGATAGCAACCTGTGTGACTCTACGCGAGCCGAAAGTGTGTATCGCTCTTCCACCGATTTGAGCGCCAGCGACAGAACCAAAGGTGCTTGCTAATAAGACAAATCCAAATTCACCGTTGGTTAATCCAATAGCATCTTTAATTTCAGGAATGCGCGGAACCCATCCCATAGAGACCATGCCCATGAGCAGAAACATTGTCCAGAGAGATTTGCGTGCCTGTTTGGCAATCGCGACAGGGGTAGTTGCTCGTAATCTCTGCGGGCTCATAACGGCTAACGCTAAACCATCTGTAGCACCAATACAGATGGATTAGGCAATGCCTGTCGTACTCTTCACCTATGGAACACATTCTCGAGCGCGCATCTGTCATGCGAGCGGCCGAAGCGATGAAATCCCTTGGTGTGCAAGGATCAATTGTGGCTTTGAGCGAGAGTGCCCGCACTGCTCAAGAAGCTGCCGATTCACTTGGCGTCGAGGTTGGCCAAATCGCTTCTTCTCTCATCTTTAAACTCCCATCAGGAGGAGCTCTTTTAATCATTACGAGTGGTCGTCATCGCGTGGATACAGATCTTGTTGCCAAGAAATTAGGTATCGAAAAACTTGCGCGGGTTGATGCTGATTTCGTAAAAGAAATTTCCGGTTACTCGATAGGTGGCGTGAGCCCATTGGGGTGGATTTCAAAGCCAGAGATAATCCTTATCGATGAAGCGCTAAACGATTACAACGTGGTGTGGGCTGCTGCCGGACATCCTCATGCGGTCTACCCCACCTCATTCACCGAATTACTTCAATCGACCGGCGCTACCCCGATGGTTGTAGGTAGCTGACTATGCCTAAAGTAGTCGTTGTATATTTTTGGAAAATCGAAAAGAAATCACTCCCCTTTGCACTGTTCTCGATGGCGCGCGATCGTAGGCGGTTGAGAAAATCTCCTGGTGTTCACTTCGCAAAAATGCTGGGTACGGGCACTGGAGAAAATTTCACACCCAGTGATGCCGATCTTTCTAGATGGGGTGCGTTGATTGTTATTGATGAAGCTCGCCTTGATTCCCTTGACAGCAACGCTGTGTTTCAGATTTGGAACGCTCAGGATGACTCTTGATCCGCTCGCAGCTCATGGGCTCTGGTCTGGATCTAATCCTTTTGACTGGAGCCACACTCCTGCAGCTGATACAAAAGTTGTTGCTATCACTCGCGCGCGCATTAAATGGCTTCAGAACTTTAGATTCTGGGCTGCGGTGCCACCAGTTTCAACCGAACTACATCAATCCCCTGGTCTTCTTTCAGCCATCGGCATAGGTGAAGCCCCTATTGGATTACAGGGCACATTCTCATTATGGGAGAACGGAAAAGCCCTGAGAGATTTTGCATATAAAGGAAGTGCCCATCAGGGTGCAATTGAGGCAACCCATCGCTTTAATTGGTATGCCGAAGAGCTCTTTTCACGCTTCTCCCTGCGCGATATGCGTGGCCAACTGTAGTAAGGCAGACTTAGCCCATGTCTATTCGAGATTTCACTCCGCGGGCAAACCGTCGTCGAGGTCAATCTCAGCGTTCAAAAATATTTCTTATCGCAATTGTCGGTGCCGCAATTTTGCTTCAAATTCCCTACCCACTTCTTGATGGCCGTCCGCTTGAAATTCTTACTCTACTCACTGTGTATTGCGGAGCAGCCGCGATGTTCGTGCACGCTTGGATGAGTTTTGGCAGCAAGTTTGCATTGACATATATTGCGATCACAACAGTTTTTGCACTCGTGATTGAAACGATCGGCGTAAATACTGGGTGGCCTTTCGGTGTCTACGAGTACAGCAGCACCTTGGGATTCTTTATTGTCGATGTGCCACTAGTTGTTCCATTTGCGTGGGCGATGATGGCCTATCCCGCACTTATTGCCGCCCGTCGTGTTGCCGGTGCATGGGTATTTTTATACGGCGGCGCGATCTTGATGGGTTGGGATCTCTTTCTTGATCCCCAGATGGTTACTGCAGGACGGTGGACATGGGAAGTGACTGGGGCGGCCTTTCCATTCGCTCCGGAAATTCCATTATCTAATCCCTTTGGATGGTTGCTTTCAGGTCTGACACTTATCGCAATACTCCACTTCATTCTTCCAACAGAGCGACGTAAAGAAGCTCCCAGCACATTGGTTGCCGACATCTTCTTAGGCTGGAGTCTTATCGGTGGATTTATCTCTCAATTTTTCTTCTTTGATCGCCCAGGGTTGGCACTCTTTGCTGGGGCAATCTATGGCGCAATCCTGGCGCCATATT
>CANLHC010000105.1 GCA_947490625.1 Candidatus Nanopelagicaceae bacterium | reverse complement strand
TTTCATCGCGGCCGATATGCCGCGCTTGACTGAATACCTGCACTACCGCACCGTCGATGTCTCCAGCATCAAAGAGCTCGCTCGCCGCTGGTTTCCCAAGATCTATTTCGCCGCCCCCGCGAAGACTGGCAACCATCGCGCACTCGGTGATATTCAGGATTCGATCGAAGAACTCAAGTATTACCGCTCGGCAATCTTTATCGACCCACTAAACCCAGGGCAAAATCCCCCTGCGGAAAAGGTAGACTAGCCCCGCACAGCACATGGTGGGCGTAGCTCAGCTGGTAGAGCACTCGGTTGTGGTCCGAGATGTCGCGGGTTCGAGCCCCGTCGTTCACCCCAAGTTTTCTCTCCACCTTCTGGTTGAGAAATTCCCAATCACCACCTAAAGAAAGTGCCATCCATATGATCTTCGATGTTGTCGTTGAAATCCCAGCTGGATCTCGCAACAAATACGAGATCGATCACAACACCGGCGAAGTTCGCCTCGATCGCATGCTCTTTACCGCAACCCGTTTTCCGCACGACTACGGCTTCGTCAAAAACACACTTTCCAATGATGGCGATCCCCTAGACGCTCTCATAATGCTCGATGAACCAACATTCCCAGGGTGTGTTGTTTCATGCCGTGTTATCGGAATGTTCCGCATGACTGATGAAAAAGGTGGCGACGACAAACTCTTGTGCGTTGCAGCCGGTGATATTCGTAAGTCAAACCTTAATGATTTAGCAGATGTTCCAATTTACGAATTAGATGAGATCAAGCACTTCTTTGAAGTCTACAAAACCCTCGAACCAGGTAAAGAAGTTCATGGTGGCGACTGGGTTGGGCACGATGCAGCAGAATTAGAAATTAACGCCTCGTACAAGCGTTATCAAGATAGCCACTAATAAAAGAGCCAATTAAGGAGAGAAATAATGGCTGCAATAAATAGCGGAGATACAGCCTGGGTTTTGGCAAGTTCGGCCCTTGTGCTCTTTATGACTCCGGGACTCGCAATCTTCTACGGCGGAATGGTTCGCGCGAAGAGCGCTCTGAACATGATGATGATGTCATTTGCAGCCATCGGTGTCACCACAATCATTTGGGTTCTCTACGGTTACTCGCTCGCCTTTGGAAAATCCCAAGGTGGATTAATTGGAAGCTTCGACCACATCGGACTTGCCGGAACTATTGATCAAATCACCGGCGCAGAAGGACATCAAATCCCAGTCCTTGCCTTTGCCATGTTCCAACTTACATTTGCAATCATCACTGTCTCACTCCTTTCAGGAGCCATTGCAGATCGCGCTAAGTACGGATCTTGGGTCCTCTTTGTGGTCGTCTGGATCACTTTTGTCTACATTCCGATTGCACACTGGGCTTTTGCTGGTCAAGGCGGTAGCGGTGGATGGATTATCGACAACCTCGGCGCACTCGACTTTGCAGGTGGAACAGTCGTTGAGATCAACTCTGGCGCAGCGGCGCTAGCTCTTGCAATTGTTCTCGGAAAGCGCGATGGATTTAGACGCGATCCGATGCGTCCACACAACATGCCACTTGTTCTGCTCGGTGCAGGAATGCTCTGGTTTGGTTGGTTCGGATTTAACGCCGGTAGCGCACTCTCTGCAGGTTCACTAGCAGCGACTGCAATGATCAATACACAGATCGCATCTGCTGCTGCATCTATGACGTGGATTCTTTATGAGAAGAAGCGCGATGGAAAAGCAACAACTCTCGGTGTTGCATCAGGTGCTATCGCAGGTGCTGTTGTGATCACCCCAGCCTGCGGATATGTAAATCCACTCGGTGCACTCATCCTCGGACTAATTGCTGGTGTTGCCTCAAATTACGCTGTCTCGCGCAAGTACAAATTTGGGTATGACGACTCACTTGATGTCGTAGGTGTTCACGGCGTTAGCGGTCTTGTCGGAATGCTCGGTATCGGACTCCTTGCAACCGCAACTGTTAATGCCACAGGGCTTGAAGGACTTTTAATTAACGGCTCTTCGGAACTTCTGACGCGACAGATCATCGCAATCGTCGTGGTAGCACTATTCTCATTTACCGCGACCTGGTTAATTGCAACAATCATCCAGCGCACGATTGGATTTAGAGCCACTCGTGAAGAGGAGCTAGAGGGCTTGGATACTAAGTATCACGCTGAATCTGCATATGACATCACCGGAAATTCAAATAGGTACTAGGAAAAGAGCAGACAATGAAACTCATTACAGCCATTCTTAAGCCATCTAAGGTTGATGACGTGAAAGTAGCTCTACAGGCTGCCGGCATTCAAGGTATGACAGTCTCGGAAACTCGCGGCTTTGGTCGCCAAAAGGGTCACACCGAGATTTATCGTGGAGCGGAATACCGCGTTGATTTCTTGCCAAAGGTTCGTGTTGAAGTTTTGGCAGAAGATAGCGAAGTGCAATCAATTGTTGAGACCATCGTAGAAGCGGCTCGCACAGGCGCTGTTGGAGATGGAAAACTCTGGGTCACCCCAGTGGAGCAAGTAATTCGTATTCGCACCGGCGAGCGCGGAGATGACGCGATCTAAGAAGTCGGTAACAACTGCTTTGGGCACGCCGTTAGAATTCGCACCATCGCTTCTTTTTCAGGAGCAGTAACCCATAACGAGTATTTAGCTTTCACTGCAACCTGCTGGGCCACATAGGCACATCTAAATTTCTTCAGCGGTGGCAGCCATGTCGCAGCATCACCATCTCCCTTTTGAGAATTTAGTCTTCCCTTTACCGCAAAGAGATTCATTGGATCGTTAGCAAGAGCCGTGCGCTGTGCCAGCGTTAACTTGAATGCACCCGTCTGCCATGAATTAGACATCGCCACAACATGATCGATCTGCACTTCCATGCTCGTGATATTTCCACGAACGAAATTGATAGTCTCCCCCGAATATCGATCAACCAAGATTCCACTTAAGACAACACAATTTCGAGTCTTCTCCTTGAAGAGAACCTCTGTCAGGTCGCGCTTTAAAATATCGTTGCGCGTATCGCAGCCATTTCGATCAACATCAGCCCACGTTTGCCCAAACTCCGAGCGCGCATATCCAGTCTTCGGCGCTCTTCCCTTGACCGCCAAGGTAGCCAACGCCTCAACCGCAGAGACCTCAACTACTGCCTTTACTGGTGCAGCTTGCGCCGACGACATCATTCCTCCAGCAAAAACTGCGCCGATAAGGGCTATGGCTATCCTGATCTCCCAGCGACTCATATCTCAATCATCACGCGTGGCTGGTGGCAAAACAAGGTCAAACACACTGATAGGGTCTGATCTGCATTCAGCGGTGAAAGCCAATGTATGCCCCGGGTTGTTAGCTCAGTTGGTAGAGCAGGTGACTCTTAATCACCGGGTCGGGGGTTCGAGTCCCTCACAACCCAC
>CANLHC010000104.1 GCA_947490625.1 Candidatus Nanopelagicaceae bacterium | reverse complement strand
CATATGGGGCCTGGTTCAACGCAGACTCCGCTCACTTTGATTCATGCAACCGTTGCACCTGGCGCCGAATTACGACTTCCGTGGCGCCGTGATTACAACGCACTTGTGTATTCAATGGCTGGACATGGTTTTGTCGGTGCGCAATCACAACCAATTCAAATGGGACAGCTTGCTGTCTTCGGCGAAGGCGATGAGATTGTTGTTAAGGCAGCGCAACATCAAGAATCACGATCACCAAATCTTGAGCTTTTCATTCTAGGTGGCGCACCCATTAAAGAGCCGGTGGCATGGATGGGGCCATTTGTTATGAATACAAAGCGCGAAGTACTGCAGGCATTTGAAGATTTTCAAAAGGGTTTGCTGGGATCCATTCCTGCTATCTATAAGGAAGATGCGAAGCCAAAGGCTCCGCTTAATCGCACAGACAAGTTGCAGGGTGATTCGGCTGGAGCTAGTTCTGATGATTCTGCCGCGGTTCTCGATGTGCACGGTGCACCGACTGATATGCAGGAATCAACCGAGCGTTAACTCGGTTAGTCCGCACGATTCTTGAGGGTAGTTAGTCCTACCCGCCGCGCGTTAGAAGCAAGCGAGTGTTAATTCGTTTCTACTTCGAGAAGAACTCGCTACTTTAGGACTCTCTTTCCACTGAGGGAATTTCCCGCTCCTAATTGATTTTTTCTCTATTTCGGCAATTTCTATCTCAATAACTGGGGATAACTCCCCTTTCCCTCACTTTCATGTCAGCTCCTCCCACCACTATCGCCACATGAACCTCGCAACCGCACTTACAGCTTCTCCTGAAGAGGATGTTGTTCTGCTCCTTGCGGCTGCGCCGGGAATTGCAACACTCACTGGATTGATCGCAATCGATCCACTGACCCTTACTCCCTCTGCTCGTGTTGACTACTTAGCAGCACTAGAGCGTCAGACCAGTTGGCTGCAAGCGGCGATGCAACGTGCAATTGTCGCAGTGGCTGGAATCGAAGCCACGATTGCAGAGGGTCCATTCGGCGGAGTCGATGAGTCAGAGCGTGAAGATGTCTCGAGTGCGTTGCGACTATCTGCAGGAACAGCCCAAATGCGCATAGATGTTGCACGCACATTAGTTAATCATCTCCCTCAAACATGTTCGGCGCTTGCAACAGGTGAGATTAGCCCAGCACATGCAACCGTGATTGCTAAAGAAACTGCCTCTGCAATACGAGATGGTTTAAGTGAATTTGCGGTGTTTTCCATTGAGGAGCGGGCGATCTCTTATGCTGAGTTTCACACTCCCTCACAAGTAGCGCAGCAGGTGCGTACAGCCATTGCAAAGTTTGCTCCAGAGACATTTGAAGAGGTCGTTGAGAAGGCGCGGGATAGTCGACGCGTGAGTTGTTATAACGATATCGATGGAATGTCGACTGTCGTTGCAATTCTCCCAGCAGAAGATGCACAGACGGTTATGAAGGCTATTGAAGCATTCATCATCAAAAGTGATCGCCTTGATTTGCATAAGTCAGGCGATGAGATGACTAAGAAAGATTCCCGTAGCGCCAATGGTGCGAGCAATAATGCGGATGAGAAAGATTCACGTAGCGCCAATGGTGCGAGCAACAATGCGGATGAGAAAGATTCACGTAGCGCAGATATGAAGCGTGCCGATGCCCTTACAGCGATCGCTGGCTTTGCACTAGCGTCAAAAGTTGACGATGTGGCTCTTCATAGAAGACCAATCACAATTAACGTAACGATAGATCTACCCACGCTTCTTGGATTAAGTGAAAATCCAGGACAATTAGCCGGATATGGCGCAATACCGGCTTCGGTGGCTCGTGCATTAGCAAGTGACGGAAAGTGGCGGCGATTTATTACAGATCCGCAAACTGGCGTGCTTTTAGATTATGGAAGACAAATGTACGAACCTCCGCAAGGACTTATTGATTTTCTCATCGCTCGAGATAGAACGTGTCGATTCCCAGGATGCAGGCGTTCTGCAGCTTTATCAGATTTAGATCACGCACAGAGTTGGGACGATGGTGGAACTACATCGTTGGATAATCTTGGTGCGCTCTGTCGACGACATCATCTTCTTAAAACGCATGGTGGATGGAGTATTGAATCTCGCGCCGATGGTTCGTGCACGTGGACTTCACCCTTGGGAAAGATCTATCAAACGCCTGCCCGCTCGATTCTTGAGGGTAGTTAGTCCTACCCGCCTCGCGTTAGAATCACCTCGTGAACAAGCATGCACCGAAACTCAATAAGGTGATTCTCTATTACGGCTTCACGCCGATTAGCGATCCGGATGCAATGCTGTTGTGGCAGAAAGAAATCTGCCAATCTTTAGGATTAACCGGTCGCATCCTTATCTCCACACATGGAATTAATGGAACACTCGGTGGAGATATGGCAGCACTCAAAAAGTATGTCTCTAAGACCCGTAAGTATCCGGGGTTTAAGAAAATCGCATTTAAGTGGTCTGAAGGAACCGGAAATGATTTCCCGCGTCTCTCCGTTAAAGTGAAATCTGAACTTGTAGCCTTCGGTGATCCTGAGGCAATTGAGGTAGATGAGAATGGCGTAGTTGGCGGCGGTACACATATACGTCCAGATCAGCTTGAAGAGCTTGTGAAAGAACGCGGTGACGATGTTGTTTTCTTTGATGGTCGTAATGCCTTTGAAGCAGAAATTGGAAAATTCAAAGGCGCAATAGTTCCTGATGTGACAACTTCTCGTGACTTTATTGAGGAGATCGAAAGCGGAAAGTATGACCACATTAAAGATAAGCCTGTGGTCACGTACTGCACAGGTGGAATTCGATGTGAAATTCTCTCTGCAGTAATGGTTAAAAACGGATTTAAAGAGGTCTATCAAATTGATGGAGGAATCGTTAAATACGGTAATGCTTTTGGTGATGATGGACTTTGGGAAGGTTCTCTCTATATCTTCGATTCACGGATGAAGATGGAATTCTCAGATCACGCCAAGGTGATTGGTAAGTGCGAAAAGTGTGAGGCCTCCACCAATCAATTCAGAAATTGCAACACAGCCTCATGTCATCAATTGATTCTTCTCTGTGATCCTTGCGCTGGCCTTGATTCAAATCTTTCCTGCACGCATGATCCAAGTAAGGCTCGTAGCGCAGAGCTCATTGGCTAGTAGCAGAATCAATGATCTGGTGGCCTACGGAAGTTCCGACTCTGACTCGAGGTTTAGTTACCCTGCGTAAACCAGAAATCAAAGATACTCAAGCCGTATTTGATGGTTGTCAGGATCCTTTGATTCCACGATTTACTGCGATCAGCGCCAACTACTCAATGGCTCATGCGCTCGACTATGTGCAACGTGTGGATGCATCTCTTCGAACCCAGCGCGAGCTTCCATTAGTTATTGAATATGGAAATGGTGATGATCGAAAGTTTGCTGGAACTATCTCTTTTCACTCAATAAGCGTAAAGAACAGCGTCGG
>CANLHC010000103.1 GCA_947490625.1 Candidatus Nanopelagicaceae bacterium | reverse complement strand
GCGGAGGATGAGGGATTTGAACCCTCGAAAGGTTGCCCTTTACACGCTTTCCAAGCGTGCGCACTCGGCCGCTATGCGAATCCTCCAAATGAGCGTGCTAAGGGTATCGCCGCACTCAGTATGATTTCACCAGATCCTCCGCGCGGCATTACCGCGCTGAACTCCCCCAGGGTAGGAATACAGCAAGGGTAGGCGTGCTCTGATGGGTGCGCGGAGGGTCCCTTTAATCTTTAGAATCAACCACGCGGACACGACGAGTAGGGGAGATGATGTCACTAGCGCTCTATCGCAAGTATCGCCCTTCAGTTTTTGCAGATGTCATTGGACAAGAACACGTCACCGTTCCTTTATCGAATGCACTTGAATCTGGTCGCACACATCACGCATATCTATTTAGCGGACCACGCGGTTGCGGAAAAACATCAAGCGCTCGCATTATGGCGCGCTCACTTAACTGCGAAAAAGGCCCAACACCGAATCCATGCGGTGAATGTCAATCATGTAAAGATCTCGTTGCAAATGGACCTGGATCACTTGATGTTATTGAACTTGATGCGGCAACGCACGGCCTAGTCGATGATGCACGCGATCTTCGCGATAAAGCATTCTTCGCGCCGGTACAAAGTAAGTACAAGATTTATATCATTGACGAGGCCCACCAACTTGGACCCGGAGCAGCGAATGCACTGCTCAAAGTTGTGGAAGAGCCACCTCCACATGTCATCTTTATCTTTGCAACAACCGAACCAGAGAAGTTGATTTCAACAATTCGCTCACGTACTCACCATTACCCATTCCGTTTAGTTCCACCTGGAATTTTGGGCGAACACCTTGAAAAGATCTGCGGAGAAGAAGGCGTCACAGTTGCAAAAGGTGTAATCCCACTTGTTGTCCGTGCCAGCGGCGGATCAGTGCGTGATGCACTTAGCGTCTTGGGACAACTGCTGGCAGGTGCCGGACCTGATGGCGTCAGCTATGAGATTGCGATTCAACTTCTTGGTTTCACCGATGGTGCGCTATTAGATGACGCCGTAGATGCACTCGCCGCCCGCGATGGTGCAACGCTATTTAAGACTGTTGATCGCGTCATCGAATCAGGACATGATCCGCGCCGCTTTACCAGCGATCTGCTTGAGCGCCTGCGCGATTTGATGATTGTTGATGCGCTCGCTGCAACACAGGCCAATTCAATTCTGCGCGAAATTCCGGAAGACCAACTGGAGCGAATGGTGACGCAAGCGAAAAACCTTGGCGCCGCAACTCTTTCGCGTGCTGCAGATATCGCAGCAGAAGGTCTGACCCAGATGCGCGGTGCGACTGCGCCACGATTAATACTGGAACTTATCTGTGGTCGAATCTTGTTGCCGATGGGTGATTCTGGCGATTCTGGGCTACTTGCTCGCCTAGAACGGTTAGAGCGCGTACAAGGAATGGCGACAACGGCAGCACCTGTTGCAACACCGGTGGCCGAGAAAGTTGCCGCACCGTCAATCGTTGAAAAGAAAGTCGAAGCAACGGTAGAGGTAAAGGAAGTAGTGCAGGAGATCAAGAAGCCGGCTACCGCTGCTGTTGATTCACTTGATATCAGCGCACTTCGCCGCTTGTGGCCAGAAGTAATTGAAAATGTGAAGAAGCGCCGTCGTCTGACGTGGTCGCTCTTAAGTGCAAGCGCACAAGTCTTAGCGCTGGATGAAAAAATTATCACCATTGCCATTGCAAATCCTGGTGCTCGTGATTCATTTATTCGCTCTGAATCAGATGAGATTCTTCGCCAGGCATTTATCGATGTCACCGGCCTTGATCGTAAAATTGAGGCAGTGGTTGATCCATCCATTGATGTCAATAGCAATCCTGTTGCGCGCGCTGTGCGCACAGACGAAGAACCTACCGATAAGACTTTGCTCAGCGGCGCAGCGCTCTTAGCCGCCGAGCTGGGTGCAACAGTCATTACCGATAAGAAATCAAATAAATGACATCAGGAATGTATGAAGGTGCGATTCAGGATTTGATTGACGCCCTTGGTCGCCTTCCTGGTATCGGTCCAAAGTCAGCTCAACGTATTGCCTTCCATATTCTGCAAAGTGAGAGCGAGGCTGCGCACGCACTCGTTGATGCGATCCGTACCGTTAAAGAGCGCGTGAAGTTTTGTGTGCAATGCGGCAATGTTTCTGAAGAAGATGAATGTCGAATCTGTCGCGATCCACGACGTGACCCATCACAGATCTGTGTTGTTGAAGAGAGTAAAGATGTCATTGCAATCGAACGTACACGCGAATTTCGCGGTAAGTATCACGTGCTCGGTGGCGCAATTAGCCCGATCGATGGCATCGGCCCAGATCAGCTGCGTATCCGTGAACTCATGACGCGTCTTGCCGATTCAAAGATCACCGAAGTTATCTTGGCAACTGATCCAAACCTAGAAGGCGAAGCGACTGCGACATATCTGGCTCGTTTGATTAAGCCGATGGGCCTGAACGTCTCGCGCCTAGCCAGTGGGTTGCCAGTCGGTGGAGATTTGGAATATGCAGATGAGGTAACCCTCGGCCGCGCATTTGAGGGGCGTCGTAACGTCGAAGGCTAGCTTTCTCACTCTATGAGATGCTGGCCGTCTCACTATATGGAATTTCCATAATTTGGGTAGCCCCACGCCTCGACGATAGTTCACACTTATCTCTATGGGGCTCATCGTTCAGAAATACGGCGGATCCTCGGTTGCAGATGCCGAGGGGATGAAGCGCGTCGCCGCTCGCATCGTTGCCTCTAAAAAGGCGGGCAACCAGGTCGTCGTCGTGGTCAGCGCAATGGGCGATACCACCGATGAATTAATTGAACTAGCGAACGCGGTCACCCCGATTCCGCAAGGGCGCGAATTAGATATGTTGCTTACCGCTGGCGAGCGAATTTCGATGGCGCTGCTGGCAATGGCGATTAACAATCTTGGATTTGAAGCGCGATCTTTTACCGGAAGCCAAGCAGGAGTCATCACAAACTCTGTTCACGGCAAGGCTCGCATCATTGATGTGACACCAGGGCGTATTCAAGAAGCAATTGATGAAGGCGCTATTGCAATCGTTGCAGGATTTCAAGGAATTTCTCAAGATACAAAAGATATTACAACGCTCGGACGCGGCGGTTCAGATACAACTGCAGTAGCGCTCGCCGCAGCCCTTGAAGCAGATGTCTGTGAGATTTACACAGATGTCGATGGTGTCTTTAGCGCAGACCCACGCGTTGTACCAGCAGCTCGCAAGTTAAAAACTGTCACATATGAAGAGATGCTCGAACTTGCTGCAGCAGGTGCGAAAGTTCTTCACCTGCGTTGTGTTGAATACGCACGCCGTTATGACTTACCGATTCATGTACGTTCATCATTTTCACCTAACGAAGGAACCTGGGTGGTTGCAAATCACCCTGAAGGAGGCATCATGGAACAAGCAATCATCTCGGGCGTGGCACACGACAAGTCCGAAGCGAAGATCACCATCGT
>CANLHC010000102.1 GCA_947490625.1 Candidatus Nanopelagicaceae bacterium | reverse complement strand
TCGCTACCGACATCTTCACCATTGCCGTAAATAGCTGCACCGTCTTGCGTTTGCGGAACCTTCGGAATTTCTGGTTCTGTCGGTGCTGTTGGTTCTGCAGTTGTATCTGTTTCAGGATTTGTTGAAACAGTTGGTGCTGTCGGTTCAGTTGGAGCGTTTGTCTGTGTATCTGTAATCGGTGGAATAACAGTTTCGCCGTTGTTGGAAAGACCGTTGACACCAACGAAGGCCATGACGGTAAGAATGGAGGCAGCTGCCAGCCATGAAGAATTCTTGGTGAGCTTTGCAGCAAAGCCTGCACCGAATCGAGTGGTGCGAACGACTGTGGAATCTTCTGCCATCAGTGATTGAAGATGGGAATCAAAGCGCGCCGAGACATCAGCCGGCATCGTCTCTGGCGGGTTGTTACTTGCCAGAGAAGCCAGAGCCTGTTCGATCTCGCGATCTCTCTTTGGATCCATTAGTTGCCACCTTTTTCTTCTATGACGGATACACGCGCGCTCTGGTTCCCAAGATCGCGCCCGGCTAGGTAGGTCGCCAGCGCCTCCTTGCCGCGCGAACAGCGTGACTTGATCGTGCCGGGGGCCACACCTGCAATCTGGGCGACCTCATCGATGGAGTACCCCTCCATAATCGTCATGGTCAAAGCAATACGTTGATCCTCGGGCAGGGTGGCAAGGGCTTGGGTCATCACAATTTTGGTATCGCTCTCATCTGCAAACGATCTCGATTCGATAATGCCGCTCTCTTCAGATTCTGATAATTGCGGGCGAACTGATTCTTTACGTAAGAGGTCGATACATGCGTTCTGCACGATCATATACATCCACGTTGAGACCTTTGATTCGCTGCGAAAGGTATGGGCCTTGCGAAAAACTGCGGTCATCGCTTCTTGAACAGCATCTTCTGCGATTGTGTTATCGCGCACCGTCTTGCGGGCAACGCTCCACATCCAGTCGCGACGACGTGTAAGCAGTAAGGCAATTGCCCCTTTCTCACCATCGAGATAGGCGCGCATCAGCTCTTCATCACTGCGCATATCTGCCGACATGAGAAAACTCCCAACATGGGCCAACGTGGCACATGCTGGGAGTTTAATTCCTCAAAAAGGGAAAGTAACTACTTTGGGCTAGAAGGTCCCCTCACCGGCGGCGAGATAGCTGACGGTGAATGAACGAGAGGTCATATTCTTCTGTGTTCCTGAGCGTAGAACGCGGATCCGATAGGTGACATCGTGATCACACCAGACTGGTGCTGTCCCGAAATCGCCCATACAGAGTGGATTAACTGGCAGTAGAGCCACGCCAGTGGCATCGGTGCGCCCTGAGTACGAAAGTACCCAGTTGCCGCTGAGTTCATCGAATTCATCCAAAATGACACGGCGACCCACAGATGGTGGGGCAACGAGTACGCGCACCATTGGCATATCGGTGATCATGTCGTAATCCTCTTCAGCGAAGTCGCGGTGTACGCGATCTGCGCCGTCTTGCCACGTCCATGAAACAGCGGCCTGGGCCTTAGGTGTACCCAGTGCGTTAGCAGGTGCGATCGATGCCACCATGCCTAGAACTAATGTGAGCGCAACTGCTGCGCGAGAGAGCTTTGTATTTCTAACCGTCATTGCGATTCTCCTTTGTAGTTATTGATATTCACTTCTTGAAAAATTCATTTCGAAGTCCGTTCATAGCCTTTGACGCAACCCCCATGTAAAAAGTTCCATGGAACCTTTACGGGGGAGAGTGCGTCTTAACTCATGAAAGCTCGCAATCAGAAAGATTCAAAGGAGAAGAAGATGAGAAAAGCGCTCGCACTTATTGCAATGGTTCTAGGGATGGTTGTCGCAGTTCCTAATCAGGCGTCTGCAATTACTTATGGCGATCTAGTGACAGATCCGGTATCCCAAGCACCGTGGGTAGTTTCTATCTGGTCTTCTCCCACAATTGATGGAGATAAGAAGTACATCTGTACCGGTACTTTGGTCGATCCACGCGTTGTAGTAACGGCAGCTAATTGCTTGAATGAGAAAGTCTTCTACTTCGCAAAGGTTGGCGCACAGACACTTGAGGATGAAACACCTTTTGTTGCAGCAACCAACTGGATGGCACTTCCGCGCTTTAATACTAAATCCGCCACCGGTGATATTGCAGTGATGCACTTAGCAGGCGAGTACACAGGATCATCGATTCCAGCGATTGCCGGAGAAGAAGATGTGAATGCGATTGCGCGCACACGTCCATACATGATGTATGGCTGGGGGATGGATCAAAACAAGGAGTTACCTGATTTATTGCGTAGCGCCACGTTGGCACCGCAAGATGCAGCAGCCGGTCGCTACTATGGCAAGCACTTTAACAAGACGCTCATGATCGCAGCTGGCCGTGGAATCGCTGTCGAGAAGGTTTATGCCGGTGGCTGCACAGGCGATGCTGGTGCCCCACTTGTGGCCACAGTGAACGGAACGACAAAGCTCATTGGAATCACAAGTTGGTTCTCTAAGGATTGCAGAATTGCCGCACCAACAGTATTTGCGCGCGTTTCATACTTCCACAAGGATATTACTAAGGCAATTATTGATGTGAAGGCTGCATCAAAATCGATCAAGATCACAAAGAGCGTGATCAAGGTTGATGCGCCTGTTATTAAGGGCCAACTCTTTATCAACGGCCTCTATCCCAACGGGCGCTTTTATCAAGGCCAGATGCTCACAGTTGATGGTTGGTGGTGGGGTAATTCCGTCGAGGCAGAAAGTATTCGTTGGTATGTAACCTCAACTCCTAATGCTCCGATGTCACGAATGGGTCGCCTTGTAGCAACAGGGGAATCGATCTACCTCACCTGGGCGATGTTAAATCAGAGCGCAGGTTCCTACCTTGTGGCAGAAGTGACTGGCACGATGGGCAACCAGGTGACATCAGATGTTGCAGCGATCTATATCAATCCATATTTGATTGGGTAGCCCACGGGTAAGAGAAGATCACCTAAGCGGCATATGCACTCGGTCTTGCAACTGGGCAAGAATATGCAGCGCTGAAAGAAACTATCGATAATTAGACAGATTGTTGACGCTCTTGGAGCAACGCTAACTGAATGAGCTCTTGCTCCTGTAGATCAATTGCTCGGCGGGAGCGACTAATTCGTACTCGATCTTCGCCTTCGAGTTGAAGGTTATGGTGATCAGAAGATCCGAATAGGCGGAATTTATTCATTGCAAATGACAGATCCATAGATGAATCATCATGAATCAAGGTGATCGGGGGTTAAGTGGTGAATGAATGGCGAGTGATATCTGAGTGAAGCGATGGGCGGAGAATTGATGGCACCCATCGGCTTGTCTATCAAGTTTACGATGGCTCGCGCAAATATCCACACCTTGTTCATCTGTTTTTCATTCAAAGGTCAGATCTTTTGCCTAGTGAGAGGCATCAACTCTTCCTAGTGTATGGCCATGGTGCATACAGGTAAATCAGCATTCGAAGAAGTTAATGAAAAGGTTTCTCAAGCCGGAGAAATCCTTGGCATTAAACCGGGAGTAATTTCAGCGCTAAGTAGCTGTGAACGAGAAGTCACTATC
>CANLHC010000101.1 GCA_947490625.1 Candidatus Nanopelagicaceae bacterium | reverse complement strand
AAATCAGCGTTGCCAACTCGGCAGATGTCTGTGGAGTCTTACCCCGAATAGTTTTACCAAGTACGCCCTTAACAGATGGGTACACATAGAAAGCACCCTGTGGGGTAGGGCATTCAAATCCAGGAATCTCATTGATCAGATCAACGATAAGTTTGCGACGACGATTAAATGCCACACCCATCTCATGAACAGCTGTGAGATCTCCGGTCAACGCAGCAATTGCAGCCCGCTGCGAAACGTTTGAAACATTGGACGTCAGATGTGATTGCAAATTCGTAGCAGCCTTGATGACATCCTTCGGCCCGATCATCCAGCCAACTCGCCACCCTGTCATTGCATACGTTTTAGCAACTCCGTTAATAATGATGCAGGTATCGGCTAATCCCGGGACAAGTACTGGCAAAGATGGTGCGGTGGCACCGTCATATAACAAGTGCTCGTAAATTTCGTCAGTGATGACCCAGATACCGTGAGCGAGCGCCCATTCACCGATTGCCTTGGCTTGCTCTGGCGTATAGACAGAACCTGTTGGATTCGATGGTGAGCAGAAGAGAAGCGCTTTTGTTTTTGGCGTACGTGCTGCCTCTAGTTGTTCAACGGTGACTAAATAATTTTGTGTCTCGTCAGCAAATATTTCAACTGAAACTCCGCCAGCTAATTTGATGCACTCGGGATATGTTGTCCAATACGGTGATGGCAACAGGACTTCATCACCTGGATCAATAACCGTAGCAAATGCTTGGTAGACCGCTTGCTTTCCACCGTTGGTTACAAGTACTTGATCGACGGTAATTTCATAATGTGAATCGCGCTTTGTCTTTTCGACAATAGCTGTGCGAAGTTCTGGTAACCCTGCTGCAGGTGTGTAGCGATGATTTGCAACAACTGTGGTTGCAGCTGCTGCAGCGTCGACAACATATGCCGGAGTTGGAAAGTCAGGTTCACCTGCACCGAAACCAATAACGGGGCGACCGGCGGCCTTTAAAGCTTTGGCTTTGGCATCAACTGCCAGGGTGGCTGATTCGGCGATCGCTGAGATTCGTGCGGAGATTCTGCTCATGGGCTAAGTCTGCCGTATTGCAGCCTCGGCGCACGCTCAGTTTTACCTAAGCCCACCTCTAGGCATACACTCTGACGCTCACGATGTTTGTAGGTCTGCCTTGGCATGCCTACACATTGCGAAGGGCAGTAGCTCAATTGGCTAGAGTTGCCGTCTCCAAAGCGGCCGGTTGGGGGTTCGAGTCCCTCCTGCCCTGCAAGATGTTTTGATCGAAAAGAACGAAGAAGTACCGAGTGGAAAGGAAGAACGATGACAGAGTCAGTTGAAACGACCGAAGAGAAGCTTGGCCTCTTCGCGCGCGTTGGACTTTTCTATCGCCAAATTCTTTCTGAGCTCAAGAAAGTTGTTTGGCCTACGCGCAAGCAACTCAGCACATATACAGCAGTTGTTCTCGTATTCGTTATGTTCATTATCGCAGTCGTATCCCTCCTCGACTTGGTTCTTACCAAGATCGTCTTTTGGGTATTCGGGTAACGGTAACTAGGTAGAGGTTGGAAGAGATCACAATGAGTGAAGATGTAAAGCCTGATGCATTTGAGGCAGCTCTTGCTGCTAACGCAGATGAGCTTGCCCAGCCTGCCGTTGAAACGCCTGTCGAAGTTTTCGAGCCAGTTGCCTCAGTTGAATCTGCAATTGATGATCTCGCGCTCGCAAGTGATGAAGATGGCGATATCGAATCAGATGAGAATGACCCTAACGCTGAATTCCGTCGCACGCTTCGCGCTGCCATCGGTGACTGGTATGTCATCCACTCTTATGCAGGATACGAGAAGAAGGTAAAGGGCAACCTTGCCAACCGCATCGTCTCCCTGAACATGGAAGATTACATTTTTCAGATTGAAGTTCCAGAAGAAGAAGTAATGGAGATCAAGAACGGCCAGCGCAAGCAGGTTAAGCGCAATATCTACCCAGGTTATGTTCTTGTTCGTATGGATCTCACAGATGAGTCATGGACTGCAGTTCGTAACACTCCTGGTGTTACAGGATTCGTCGGAAACGCTCACCACCCAAGCCCATTAAGCATGGCTGAAGTTGAGAAGATTCTTGCACCACGCCCAGTTAAGAAGTCAGATAAGCCAGAGATCAGAGTTGTTGATTTCGAAGTGGGCGAATCAGTCACAGTAATGGATGGCCCATTTGCAACTCTGCCAGCATCGATCTCAGAGATCATGCCAGAGCAGGCAAAGCTCAAGGTTCTCGTATCAATCTTCGGGCGCGAAACACCTGTAGAACTTTCATTTAACCAAGTACAGAAAATTTAAAGAGACGAAAAGGAAAAGGTAGAGAAAATGGCACCAAAGAAAAAGGCAACTGGATTCATCAAGCTGCAGATCCAAGCAGGAGCGGCAACACCTGCTCCTCCAGTAGGTCCAGCACTTGGTCAGCATGGTGTCAACATCATGGAGTTCGTCAAGGCATATAACGCTGCGACTGAAAGCCAGAAGGGTCAGATCATCCCTGTAGAAATTACTGTCTACGAGGATCGTTCATTTACCTTCATCACAAAGACACCTCCTGCATCACGTTTGATCTTGAAGGCTGCTGGAGTCGAAAAGGGCTCTGCTATTCCTCACAAGACCAAGGTTGCAAATATCACCATGGCTCAGGTCAAGGAGATTGCAACAACAAAGATGGAAGATCTCAACGCAAACGATATCGAGGCAGCTGCCAAGATCATCGCGGGAACAGCGCGTTCAATGGGAATCACTGTCTCTGCCTAACAATTAAAGATTTCTCGAAGCCAAATCGGTTTTGAGATGTGGGAGAACCTCGCTGGTTCGCTAACCACAACCACTACATCAACTCGCAAGAGTTGGCGAAAGAGGAAGAAATGAAGCGCTCAAAGAAATATTCAGCAGCAGCTGAAAAGGTAAAGCAAGATCACCTCTACACACCTCTTGAGGCAGTCACACTTGCCAAAGAGACATCAACAACAAAGTACGACTCAACTGTTGAAGTTGCACTCGTTCTCGGAGTTGATCCAAAGAAGGCTGATCAGGCAATCCGTTCAACAGTTAACCTTCCACATGGAACCGGTAAGACTGCTCGCGTACTTGTATTTGCAAATGGTGAGCGCGCTGAAGAAGCTCGCGCAGCTGGTGCAGATATCGTCGGCGGAGATGAATTAATCGATGAAGTATCAAAGGGTCGTTTGGACTTTGATGCAGTAGTCGCAACACCAGATTTGATGGCCAAGGTTGGTCGTCTCGGTAAGGTTCTTGGAACTCGTGGCTTGATGCCAAACCCAAAGACAGGCACAGTGACAACAGATGTCACAAAGGCTGTTAAGGACATCAAGGGCGGAAAGATTGAATTCCGTATCGATAAGAACTCAAACCTTCACTACATCATCGGCAAGGTTTCATTTACCGCTGAACAACTAGCCGATAATTACGCTGCAGCGATGGATGAAATTCTTCGCGCAAAGCCAAACTCTTCAAAGGGTCGCTATGTACAGAAGGCAGTTGTTTCAACAACGATGGGGCCTGGAATCGCAGTAGATCCAAACCTCGTTCGCGAGCCTTC
>CANLHC010000100.1 GCA_947490625.1 Candidatus Nanopelagicaceae bacterium | reverse complement strand
CTGCAGATGTCACATCCATCACAACTGATTTAAATCCTGCGGGTGCTGTTCCGCTCCTATATGTGGCGATAACGTCGACACCGCTGGCCTTCAAGGATGTAGCTATCGCTAAACCGATTCCCCGATTTGCCCCTGTCACCACAGCTATTGAACTCATAGGGTCAAACTTACCGCGCTACCTATGCGTAACCTGCATTTGAAGTCGCTGGAAGGCCGTCTCGGGCCTAGGATTTCGATATGGAGCGCGGTAGTGCAGGTGGCGGAGAAGTCTTTGACGTCACGAGCGCCCCAAAATCTTTAAGTAACGATCTCGCCGGGCGACAACGTCGATATCTCATTTCAATGATGATTCGTACGGTCTGTTTTATTCTCACCGTAGTTTTACCGAGCCCCTATCGCTGGTTTGCATTGGCGGGAGCAGTAACGCTGCCGTACATCGCCGTCGTTATCGCAAATGCAGGTCGCGAGACAATTACGCCGGGTGATGCCTTGCTCAATGAAAAGCCCCGCTCACTTTCCTAACTAGACTTCCGTTGTGACTAAGCCGGTCGAAACTCACCCTTACTTTAAATCCTTTGTCGCCCTCGTACTGATCGCAGGTTGCTTATGGGCTTCGCAGTGGCAGTTTCATCGGGGTGAAGATCGTAAGGCCCGAAACAACGTAATTGAATTGAGAATTTCGCAATCAGAGAGCGCCCTTGAATTAGTTACTGGGGATGTAAACGCAAATGAATGGCGGACCGTAACAACCAGCGGAGAGTTCGATCCAACAAACCAAATCTTGCTGCGCAATCGCTACTTCGAAGGCAAGTACGGTTACGGAGTTCTTACGCGATTTACTTCAGATCAGGGAAAGGTGATGTGGATTGACCGCGGCTGGGTACAAGCTGGCGCATCTGCAACTGTTGTTCCGCCAACACCGGAAGTACCAAGCGGAATAGTTTCTATTACCGCACGATTAAGGCTCGACTCATCTCTGCCATCCGGCTCTTTCTTTGCTCTCCCTGGTGCTGGTGAAAGTGGTCTTGTTTCGCGTCTTAATGCACAATCAGGATTAGAATCAGAAAACTACTATCTTGATCTGATCTCTGGTTCAGATCCATTACTTGTTCCGAGCGCCCCTGCAGAAATTCCCTCACTCAGTGATGGACCGCACCTGGCATATGCAGTTCAGTGGCTTCTCTTTGCCGCGCTCATTGTTTATGGTCGTTACTTGATTAGAAAAATGGATTTAACGAGCAGTGAGGTCCTGTCGACTAAAGAGATCTGAGTAGATTCCACCTGCTCCGATTAACTCTTCGTGACGTCCCTTTTCAGCTACCGCGCCATCTCTAATAACAAGAATCTGATCGGCATCCATCACCGTACTCAGCCTGTGAGCAATCACGATACTTGTTCGACCCAAAAGCGCGTTCTTCAGTGCAATTTGAACGAGATCTTCATTCTCTGAATCTAGGTGAGCGGTTGCTTCGTCAAGTATGACTAAGGATGGTGATTTAAGAAGAAGTCTGGCTATTGCTAATCGCTGCTTCTCTCCCCCACTTAATCTGTGTCCACGCTCGCCTACCATCGTTGATAGACCTTGCGGAAGGGAGGCGATCAAAGTCCAGATCTGGGCCGAACGGCATGCCTCCTCCATCTCTGCAAGGGTTGCATCCGGCTTGGCGTACTTCAAATTCTCTTCGATCGTTTCATGGAATAGATGCGCATCTTGCATGACTACACCGATATTCATGCGCAAGCTTTCTAGATCGTACTCACGGATATCGATGCCATTAATTTCAATCGATCCATCTGTCACATCATAAAGACGCGGAATGAGTGCGCTAATAGTTGTTTTACCGGCACCCGATGGACCAACTAGAGCTGTCATTGTTCCTGGCTCTACGGTGAAGGAGAGTTTTCTCAGGATTTCGCCAGAATCAACTACTTCGCGAGTAGCGATTCCCTCAAGTGATGCCAGTGAAATCTCATCTGCCTTTGGATAAGAAAAATCTACCGTTTTAAATTGAATCTTCGGCTTCGATGGTGCCAGATCAATTGCACCTGCCTTGCTCTCGACCATAGGTTTGAGATCAAGTACTTCAAAGACTCTTTCAAATGAGACGAGTGATGTCATCACATCAATTCGAATATTTGATAACGCAGTCAGTGGTCCGTAGAGGCGCGCCAACAGAGCAGTAATTGCAATCATGGTTCCCACGGTGATTGAACCCGAAATTGCGAGATGGCCACCGATTCCATAAGCGAAAGCAGTTGCAATTGCAGCAACGCTGGTGAGCGCTATAAAAAAGAGTCTGTTCAGTAGGGCCAGCTGTATACCGATATCTGCCACTTTCCGCGCTCGAGAACGGAAGAACTCTTTTTCCGTTGAGTTCTTGCCGTAGAGAGCCACAAGCAGGGCACCGGAGACGTTAAATCTCTCCGTCATTGTGCTCGACATCTGCGCGTTTACCTCAAAAGATTCTCGAGTCAATGACTGAATCTTTCGTCCAACCCATTTGGTGGGAAGCAAGAAAAGTGGCAGAAGAGCGAGAGAAAAGAGAGTGATCTGCCACGAGAGAAAGAGCATGGCAATTGTTACTAGGGTCAGGCTAATGACATTACTGACAATGCCCGAAAGGGTTGCAGTAAATGCCTGCTGTGCTCCCATAACATCTGAGTTAATACGAGAAATAAGCGCGCCCGTTTGCGTGCGGGTGAAAAATGCAATCGATTGTTTTTGCACGTGGGCAAAGACTTCAGATCGAAGATCGTAAATGAGACCTTCACCAATACGAGCTGAAAACCAACGTCCGATGACATTCATGATGGCATCAAGGACCGCAAGAGCACCAACGGCCAAAGCCAGTTGTGTCACTAGCCCAGAGTCTTTGGGAAGTACTCCATCATCAATGAGCTTTCTCAGTAGCAATGGAGTGGAAACGATTAAAAAGGCATCAACAACAACTGTTGCCAGAAAGAAAACGAGATATCGACGATAAGCCTTGCCGTACGAAAGAATTCGCTTGACCGTGCCCGGCTTGAGTTTGGTCTCTTTTACAGAAGGATCTGCTGTGATTGACCTAAAGGTCATCCACATTGCATGTTGAGACATGAATTAAACGGTGAAGCCTAGAGCTCTTAACTGCTCGCGACCATCATCAGAAATCTTGTCTGGCCCCCATGGTGGCATCCACACCCAATTGATTTTTACATCACTTGTGAGAGGCGCTAGCGCTTGTCGAGTTTGATCTTCAATGACATCTTGAAGTGGGCATGCTGCCGAAGTAAGCGTCATATTCAACACGGCAATATTGCTCTCATCGACCATCACATCGTAAATGAGTCCTAAGTCAACGACATTAATTCCTAGCTCAGGATCAACGACATCCTTCATCGCCTCGGTGACATCTTCAACTTTTGCGCTCATCACGTGCCTTTCCTTAGGGGTTCATACTATCTCTAGTGGAACAATCGTTTTATCGGTTATCTCTTCTCCACCGCTTGCAGTGTCGCATCTTTAATTGCCATCCAGCCCAAGAGCGCACATTTGATACGGGCTGGATATTGGGAAACACCGGCTAACGCGACTGCATCCTCGAGTAC
>CANLHC010000099.1 GCA_947490625.1 Candidatus Nanopelagicaceae bacterium | reverse complement strand
ATAACGGCGATAAGACTGCAAAGTCGAAAGCTGTTGGCGCACTTATTGCCTCACGTGCAAAGGCTGCCGGCGTAACAACCGTCGTCTTTGACCGCGCAGGAAACAAGTATCACGGTCGCATTGCAGCACTTGCAGATAGCGCGCGAGAGAACGGATTGGAGTTCTAACATGGCCCAAAATCCATCAAGCGATGCAGCTACAACTGCAGCACCTTCAAACAAGGGACGCGGAGAACGTCGCGAGCGTCGCGATGATCGCGAGAAGGACAAGTCTCCATTTATGGAGCGCGTTGTCTTTATCAACCGTGTATCTAAAGTTGTTAAGGGTGGACGTCGTTTCTCATTCACAGCACTCGTAGTTGTCGGCGACGGCAACGGCCAGGTTGGAATCGGATACGGAAAGTCCAAGGAAGTTCCACAAGCAATTGCAAAGGCTGTCGAAGAAGCAAAGAAGTCATTCTTCACAGTCCCACGCGTTCAGGGAACAATTCCTCACCCAGTTCAGGGCGAGACAGCAGCAGGCGTAATTCTTCTTCGCCCAGCTTCTCCAGGTACCGGTGTTATCGCTGGTGGTCCTGTTCGTGCCGTACTTGAGTGTGCAGGTATCACTGATGTACTTACAAAATCTCTCGGCTCAAATAACGCGATCAACATGGTTCATGCCACTGTTGCAGCGCTTAAGATGCTCGAGTCACCAGCAGCAATTGCAGCTCGACGTGGACTTCCACTCGAAGATGTAGCTCCTGCTGCAATCATCCGCGCGTCACAGACAGTTGGTGCCTAATGCCACGTTTAAAGATCACACAGATCAAGTCAACAGTTGGTAACAAGCCAGAGATCCGCGAGAGCGTTCGCTCACTTGGATTAAAGCGCATCAATGATGTTGTCGTTAAGGAAGATCGCCCAGAAATTCGTGGCATGGCATACGCCGCTCGCCACTTGATTAAGATCGAGGAGGTTGAGTAGAGATGACGCTAAAACTTCATCACCTCAGACCAGCACCAGGTGCTAAGAAAGCTAAGACTCGTAAGGGTCGCGGTGAAGCATCTAAGGGTAAGACCGCAGGTCGCGGTGGCAAGGGAACGCACGCTCGTAACACAGTGCGTCCAGGTTTCGAAGGTGGTCAGCTACCTCTCGTTATGCGCTTGCCTAAGCTACGTGGTTTTAAGAACCCAGCACGCATTGAGTATCAGGTTGTTAATGTCTCAATGATCAACGCTCTCTACCCAAAGGGTGGCGACGTAACAGTTGCTTCACTCATTGCTCTCGGAGCGGTGCGCGATAGCCTTCCTGTAAAAGTTCTTGGCAATGGAGAAATCTCTGTCAAGGTAACAGTTACAGCACATGCATTCTCATCATCGGCGATCGATAAGATCACCGCTGCTGGCGGATCAACGGCGACCCTTTAAACGGTTGCATAAAAGTTCGAATTAAAGACGCTTGAATCGATAGAGGGAGAAAATTGATGCTTTCCGCATTTGGTATGGCTTTTAAGACTCCAGAGTTGCGCAAGAAAATCTTCTTCACTCTCTCGATCATGGCGCTCTTTCGCTTTGGTTCAGTAATACCAACGCCTGGTGTTTCATACTCCAACGTTCAGCAATGTCTTGCTGGACAAGATCAGGGTGGGCTCTTTGGCTTGATCAACTTGTTCAGCGGTGGGGCGCTCATTCAGCTCTCGGTCTTTGCACTTGGAATCATGCCGTACATCACTGCATCGATCATCGTTCAACTTCTTACTGTAGTTATTCCTCGCTTTGAAACTCTTAAGAAAGAGGGACAGTCAGGAACTGCCAAGCTCACTCAATACACGCGATATTTGACTATCGGTCTTGCAGTTTTGCAATCAACAGGTTTGATCGCAGTTGCTCGCACACCAGATCGCCTTATCCCAGGGTGTGACCTTCCAATTATCCCTATCGATTCATGGGAGCGCATCATCACGATGATCATCGTGATGACAGCAGGAACCTCTGTAATCATGTGGCTCGGTGAATTGATCACAGATCGTGGCGTCGGTAACGGTATGTCAATCTTGATCTTTACATCGATCGCAGCAAGCTTCCCATCACAGCTCTGGAGCATCAGAATCGATCGTGGCCTACCAACATTCATCTTCGTCCTTCTTATTGGAGTAGTTGTCGTTGCAGCAGTTGTCTTCGTTGAACAAGCCCAACGCCGCATTCCCGTGCAATATGCCAAGCGCATGGTGGGTCGCCAGTCATACGGCGGAACCTCAACCTACATTCCAATCAAGGTCAACCAGGCTGGCGTAATCCCAGTCATCTTTGCATCGTCACTTCTCTACATCCCATCGTTGATCGTTAACTTCACGGGAAGTACCTCTGCCTGGGCTATCTGGATTCAAAAGAATTTGGTTAACGGAGATAACATTTACTACATCACGCTCTATGCGGGAATGATTATCTTCTTTACATACTTCTACGTAGCAATCACATTTAACCCTGATGAAGTTGCAGATAATATGAAGAAGTACGGTGGATTTATTCCGGGTATTCGCGCCGGACGTCCAACCTCAGAGTATTTGCAGTACGTGCTTTCACGCATTATTGCGCCAGGATCACTCTATCTAGCGCTCGTTGCGATTATTCCGATCATCGCACTCGTACTCTTTGGAGCATCTCAGAACTTCCCATTCGGTGGAACTGCGATTCTGATCGTTGTCGGTGTTGGTCTTGATACCGCCAAGCAGATCGAAAGCCAATTGCAGCAACGCTCCTATGAGGGATTCTTGCGCTAATGAGATTAGTCCTGGTTGGACCACCAGGTGCTGGCAAGGGAACACAAGCAGCTTTTCTCTCGGCACATTACTCAATTCCCCATATCTCTACTGGAGATATCTTCCGCGCCAATATGAAGGCGGGAACACCGCTAGGACTTGAAGCAAAAGCATTTGTCGATCGCGGCGAATTAGTCAGCGATGCAATCACCAATGCAATGGTTCGCGGCCGACTTGAAGAAGATGATGCTCGCGCAGGATTTTTGCTCGATGGATGGCCGCGCAATGTCGCACAGGCAGAAGTTTTACGAGCCATGATGGCTGAAAAAGCGAGTTCACTCAGCGCAGTCCTTGAATTTTCAATTCCAGCGGAAGAAATCATTGCTCGCCTCTCATCGCGTTTAACATGTCGCCAATGCGGCAAGTCAACCGATGCGGGATCAACTTCATGCCCGGCAGATGGTGGCGAGCTGTATCAGCGCGAAGATGACAAGCCAGAAGTGATTGCTCGTCGTCTATCAGTCTACGAAGAACAGACCGCGCCAATCATTAATTTTTATCGCACCGAAGGTTTACTGATTACGGTAAGCGCTTTAGGTGAAGTTTCTGAAATCACTCAGCGCGCTATCGATGCGCTGAGTCGCGTTCAATAGGGTTTTCATGGCCATTCAGATTAAAACTCTCGATGAGTTAAAGGTGATGAGGCGAGCAGGACTTCTCGTCGGTCAAACGTTAGATCTCTTGCGCCAATCGATCAAGATTGGAATGCGCACTGATGCACTAGATGCCATTGCTGCAGCCAACATCAAGCGCGGGGGAGGCACATCAAACTTCCTTGGCTATCACGGATATC
>CANLHC010000098.1 GCA_947490625.1 Candidatus Nanopelagicaceae bacterium | reverse complement strand
CGCGAGCAGATGCTGTTGCCTTTGCTGAATCTAGAACAAATGGTGTTGCACCCTGGATCTGGACTGTATCTCCACCGGCAGCAACAACATCATCGACTACTGCACCAGCGCTTGTTGCATTGCGGATGATTACTTCAAAGCTCTGGCTAGCGCGATATCCGATCTGCACAGAACCCTTATCTTGGGTGTAGTTGTATTCAGGATAGACAGTGATGCTCGTTGTCTTTACATCCTTTGTTGCAATCATCTTCGCCTTTAGCGCTGCACGCACCTTGGCTGCTGCGGCAGATGTCTGAGACAAGGCGGCGGCACTGGTTGGAGCAATATTGGAAACAGTGGCATTGAGGCGAACCGCGTCAGGAGTTACCTGAACGATGCCTTCGGCATTTACGGTGATGTAGCGAGTTGGAGTGGCTGCCGATGCCGGAAGGGCGAAGGCTGCTGCTGCGACAAGGACGACTACAGGAAGGGCGATTAGTTTCTTAGTTAGTTTCATGGCGTAAGTATCGCACTTCTTTATAACGATTATCTGTGGAGCAACTGATACAACTCTGTGTGATCTTGCGACACTTTTTCCAAGGAGAAATACCGCACAGCGCGCTCTCGCCCAGCAGTGCCCATGATCTGGCGCAAGACCGGATCGATGATCAATTTCTCAAGCGCATCAGTGATTGCAGAGGGTGAGGTATCGGTGAGGTATCCATTGCTTTCGTGAATAACAATGTCCCCGATTGATCCCACTTCAGTAGCCACAATCGGCAACCCCGCTTGGGCTGCCTGAATAAGAGTCAGCGGAATTCCTTCATTGTCACTGGTAAGAACTGCAATATCACTTGCTGCAAAAAGCTCAGAGATATCTTTGCGCCAGCCAAGGAAGGTAATCGGTAACCCTTGATCGTTCGCGCGAGCCTTTGATTTTTCAAAGAGATCACCTTCGCCAGCGACAATAATTCTCGCCTTAAGTCCACGAGATTTGATCTCGGCTGCGACATCGAGCAATCGGTCAGGTCTCTTAATTTGCGTCAAACGCCCCACGAAAGCGATATAGGTAAGTCCATCTTCCATATCGAGCGCCGCACGAACCTTTGCCTTTTCAAATTTCTTTGGAACCTTTAGCCCTGGGAAAAAGACCTTGTATTGATCAGTTTTTCCGATACCGGCTGCCAGCAGATCATCTTTTACTTTATTGCCAACTGCCAATAAAACATCTGTGCGCTTTGCTAAGAACTTTTCAATGGCGATAACGAGGCGAACTTTCCACCCGCTGAAATATCCATGGAGCAAATGGCCATGAAAGGTATGTACGCGCTTTACTTTGCGCCCCGCCAACATCGATGCCAAGCGACCCAGTACCCCAGCTTTAGCCGTATGTGTATGCACGATATCGGGACGAAGTTCACGCAACATTCCAACGAGTGCGAAGAATGCACGTACATCTGCAATAAGCGATACCGAACGCCCAAGACCTGCAATACGCGTTGCCTTCACATCTGTTGCGACAGTCTCTAAATAATCGGCTTCATTCTCATCGCAATACCCAGTGATCAAAGTCTGCTCAACCGCGCCCTTATCCAGCGATCTCATCAGATCAGCTACGATGACTGCAGGGCCACCCACATTCATGCGCGCAATGATCTGCACGACCCTGACCGGTTGCTTTGCCATGTGGTTATCTTCTCGCAAAAAGTCGGGATAATTGCGCACATGAGCGATAGCCAATTCGTATCCCGCTGCACAGCAGATGCGATGAGTAACGCCGCTACCTCTCTATTAGCAGGCCACCTCGTGGCATTTCCTACCGAGACTGTCTACGGCCTTGGTGCTGATGCATCCAATCCAGAAGCTGTAGCAAAGATTTATCGCGCCAAAGGTCGACCGGCAGATCACCCACTCATCGTGCACATCGGATCAATGGATGGAATCGGTTACTGGGCTGATGAGATCCCAGCATATGCAATTGATCTGGCACGAAATTTCTGGCCCGGGCCCATGACACTTGTCTTTCAGCGATCGACCAACGCGAAAGATTTCGTCACCGGGGGACAACCAACTGTTGGTCTTCGCGTTCCAGATCATGTTGTCGCTCTAGCACTCCTTGATTCAGCCAAGAAGATAGGCGTACAAGGTATTGCAGCACCCAGCGCCAATCGTTTTGGTCATGTCTCACCCACTACAGCAGATGCTGTTCGCGAAGAACTTAACGAATACTTAAGCCCCGACGACACAATTCTCGACGGTGGCCCTTCCACTGTCGGTGTTGAATCCACAATCATCGATTGCACAACTGATACCCCACACATTTTGCGCCCTGGAGCAATCACGCAAGAAATGATTGAAGAAGTAACAGGCCTCAAAGTCACAGATGCCGAATCTGAAATTCGTGTAAGCGGCTCACTGGAAAATCACTACTCACCACAAGCCACAGTTGTACTTAACCAAGCACCAAAAATTGGCGAAGGTTTCATCGCAATGAAAGATATTGCAACACCTGCTGGTGTTTTTCGATTGTCATCACCAACATCAATAGAAGAGTATGCACGCAGCTTGTATGCGGCCCTTCGCGATGGTGATTCTCAAGGACTCTCAACAATTTGTGTCATCCCACCAAGCGGTGATGGCCTTGCCATCGCTATCCGCGACCGCCTCTTACGCGCATCCCGTGGGCGCTAGAACTGGTAAAACTCCGCTAGAATTCGCGAGCATTTAGTTGCAGTGGGGCCTTTAGCTCAGTCGGTAGAGCAACGGACTTTTAATCCGTGGGTCGTCGGTTCGAGCCCGACAGGGCCCACTCCTGTAAAACATCACCCCATGACCAGACTTAGACCGGTCTAGATTTGACTGGTCATCCTGACTATTCTACGCATAAATAGGTGACCATTAGCCGGTAAATGAAATACCGGTCTAATCAGTTCGGTCTATTTTTTCCATCGGAGTGGTTTTAATGCATGACATTCGTGCCTTTATTGAGTGGCTTAGTTACCACCCAACGAGTGATGAAATCGCGCGTTCCTTCGTCATGGAACTTATGGCTCCCTTTGGTGCATGCTGTGCTCGCATTGGGCGATTACACCCCAACGATTCACTCGAGTTCTTAGGTGAATACGGTTTTGATGCTGGCAAAGCGAAGCAAATTTTTCCGAGCGAAGTATGGCGATCATGGGATGACGACGAAGCGTTGATCGCATTAGGCAAAAGCGCAGGAGCCTGGAATGCAAAGGGCAATTTACTGATGATTCAACTGCGTGAACGCGGAGCAGTTCATGGATATCTTGTCTTGCGATTCTCTGATCCTGTTGCATCACAAGATGCAGTTGAAGAGGTTGCACGTAGCTATGCGGTAGCCCTGAGCCTTTATCTCTCGCTGCTGCATCAGAAAGCAGCAACTCACTCACTTGTAGAACGCGGTGATACCGGATCTGAACAACTATCACAGCGACAGATTTCTATTTTACGTGGAATGGTTGAAGGCAAGACAAATCACGAGCTAGCTAATGAACTTGGATTTAGCGTGAGCACGGTTCGCCACGAAACAATGCGGATATATCAAGCACTCGCTGTCAGTGATCGTAAAGAGGCTGCAAAGAAGGCACTTTCCCTAGCTCTGATTTAAGTCGCTCATGTGAAAGAATGTTGCTATGAGAGAGAGCAAAGTACAATCCTGGCTTGGGCTCTATATTGCTCTAGGAATTGTCTGGGGCTGCTCATTCATATTTATCAAACTCGGTCTTGAGTTTCTTACTCCATTTGGTGTCGCATTTATTCGCTGTGCATTTGGTGCGC
>CANLHC010000097.1 GCA_947490625.1 Candidatus Nanopelagicaceae bacterium | reverse complement strand
GTGTTGCCATGAGTGACGGTGATCGCCTGTAATTGAACTTCTGGCATCGCTTTGAGCAAAACGAAGGCGAGAGCATCATCTATCCCAGGATCAGTATCAAGAATTACTTTCATCCCTTGCCACCTCCTCCTTGTGAAAGCCCCAGCCAAAGCATGAAATAACAGTAGCAAGAGCGGTAGCCCCCGTCATGAAATAAAAGCCCTTCCAGCCATCAAACTCTTCGACAATTACGCCACTGAGTGTGCTGCCGATTGTGATTCCGATCGATATTGCAGCGCCGAGGAAAGCAAAAGATTCATTGAGACGGCTGAGTGGGACGAGCTCTTTCAGGAACGCGTTAGCCGAGATGAGCGCGGGGCCAATTGCAATTCCTGAAACAATTATCCAGAAAGCGATTGTGTCGAGATCTTGGAAGAAGAGAATTCCTGATGTGCAGACCGTCATTACAGCAAGTGAAACGGTGTATCTGACTGTGCTTGAAATTTTCCAATGAATAAAGCCGTAGATGAGCCCCGATATAGCGCTACCCAGTGGATAGAGTCCTACCCAGAGTCCCCCATCTGATGCGCGTCCACCCTGATCTGCAACTGCAATGATCACAACAAAGTTTGAGCCAAAGAGAAGCCCCATAGCAACAAGTGATAGTAATAAGGATTTTACATAAGGAATAGATAAAATCCCCCGAGAATGATCATCAACAACTTGAGTAAATCCACCATGATCTGTGCTTGTTATTGCAAGGCCTATGCCGCCAACGATGACAAAGACAATGCCCGCAAGTAACGGTGAGCGTGATCCATAGAGTGCAAAGAGAAATCCAGCTAGCGCCGGTCCAACAACAAAGGCTGTCTCATCAATAACTGATTCAAGAGATAGCGCTGAGCTCAGTTCTTTCTCATCTTTTATTGATCGACTCCAGCGAGTACGGGTATAGCTGCCGAAACTAGGAAAGGTCGCTCCGCAGATTGCTGCCAGTACAAAGAGACCAATCGTGGAATGATCAATAAAGTAGAGCAGACCAAGGGTTGCCAGAGCATTGACCAGTGTTACGGGAATAAGGACTGGACGAGTGCCGAATCGATCAGCCAGCTTTCCGATGCGAGGGCTCACCACCGCACCAGCTAGGGTATAGAAAGCTGATGTAAGACCGGCAAGTGCAAATGAATCACGGACATCAGAGACGAGAAATACAATCGCCACTGTGTTCATCGCCATGGGAACTCGGCCAAGAATGCCAAATCCGAAGGTTGATGGAGCGTGAGGTTTGCGCATTATTGATGCGTAAGACCCAGCCAAGACTGCCTCAGTTTCTCTCTTTTTCTACGATTTAAAAATAGATTAGAAAATTAGGAATCTATTTCTTGCTGCCACTTGAGCAGAATGTCAAACGCTTTATCGAAACTATCGACAACATATCCTACATCTTCAACGCACCCGCGTACAAAGAGATTGATTCCTTTGCCATCGATCATGTTGCGATCTCTAATGACGCGGGTATCGGTAACAAGGCCGATAATCCCCTTCTTGCTCTTGTCGTGGCGCATCTCAGACCAGAAGATTCCAATCTCAGTTGCGGTTCCATCATCAACCATCGGACCATCGAGCAGGGCCAGTACAACGTTTGCACCTAGAACTTCTTTAGCATCGGTATCAAAGATGAACTTTGTTGTGATGGGATCAGGTAGAGCTATCTCATGCGGGACAAAGACCTCCATTCCAGCATCGCGCATTCGCTTTGCACACTGATCAATATAAGAGCGCTCATATGGAGTAAAGAGTGGTCCTGCAAAATAGATCTTCATTGTTAGTACATCACAGTCTTGGTGAGGTGGTGGGGCCAATGTGTTGCGTGGTAGGTCTTCCAGAATCGGAAATCAACCTGCGGTTGAAGTAAAGGTTCCATTCCTGGACGTCGTTTATTGATCTCTTCGGTGAGCTTAGCAATCACAAAGATCGAACTGGCTCGTAATTCAATTTCGGCATCGCTATCGCGCTTGACCTCTGTCAGTGAATTAATCTGCTTCTCTAGCTCAGGGGCGTATTCAAAGATTCCCATCACGCGCAATCCGACCGGGACAATGTAATCGGCAAAGGCGGTCAGCTTTTCGGCATCTTCTAACTTCCATGCACCTCGTGGCGAAAGTGCTAAGTGCATCCCCCAAATTCCAAGTTGAGCTAACTTATAAATATGGATATCGGTGCCGTGGTAATTACTGACATCGCGAAAGCGCGGGAACTCAGTAGTCAGGCGTTCCAGCAAGCCATCACCGTCGGCATAGAGTTTTGGTGCACAGGAACGCACAAAGCGTGAATAACGGCCCTCATACTTTTCGACAAGCACTCGTCCGACCTCATTAAAGAGAGTGACGCGCTCATCGAGCATCGGCATCTCGATCGTCCCAGAGAAGACTGATTCAAGATCCTTGCGGGTGAGCTTTGCTAAGTACTCTCCACTAAAGAATGGAATGCCGCTATGTACCGCGCGATGCAGGCAGGCCAACATCGCCTCTGAGTCACACCATCTCTTGCCCATGTAATCAGTTTCAAACTTCACTCCAGTGGAAAAATCGGTGAAGGCGAAGTTCATTGTGTTTACAACTAGCGTGAAATCCATAAGGACATCCGGATCATTGCCAAAATCAAAGAGCATCGAGCCATCTGGCTTTGCAAACTCTTCGTAGGCCATCCAATCGGCCACGGTTGAAATCTTCTCTGTGTTAATTTTTACGAGTGATGCCTCACGAACCACATGGCTTACAGTTGTGAGGACAGGCGTATCCCAATGAACAGTTGACATGATCTCCCCTTACTCAGAACCGCGGCGATACGGCATGCCGGCCATCGCCGGTGGCGTCAATCGTTGCGCCAAGAAGGTGAGAACTAAAAGTGTTGCAAAGTATGGAAAGGCGGTGACAAACTCTTGCGGAATGACATCCACGCGCTGATTAACCCATAGCCCAAAGAGGGCGACTACTACTGAAATCGCTGCAAACTTCCAACGACGTGCAATTGAGTAATAGATGCCCAATATCGCCGCAACGATTCCTGCCACCATTAATAAAGACATTACCGACTCGCTTTGGCGCACTCGCAATGCATCAGTAAAACCAAAGAGGATCGAACCTGCGAAGACTCCGCCTGGTTTCCAGTTTCCGAAGATCACAGTTGCAAGTCCGATAAATCCTCGACCTGCTGTCTGTCCCTCTCGGTAGACAGACGATGCCACAAGAGCAAGGTATGCACCACCAAGGGATGCCATCATTCCCGAGACCGAAATAGCGATGTAACGAATTCGATAGACGTTAATTCCGAGCGACTCTGCCGCCATTGGGTTCTCACCTGAGAATCTCATTCGTAGACCAAACTTGCTACGCCAAAGGATCCATGAGCTAAGCGGAACGAGGAGAAGGAGCGCCACGGTGACAAGCGAGAGATCCTTCGTAAAGCCGTGGAGTACTCCAGCAAGGTTTGAGATAAAGAAGATGTTCTGAGCATCAATCTTCTCTAGCAGCGGGGCAATGATTGGAATTGTAAATGTTGGAAATGAATCAACCGGCGGAGAAACTGTTCGATCTCCACCTACAGGTGGAAAAAAGATTCCGGATAGATAACGAGCTCCGCCTGCGGCAATAAGGTTGATTGCTAGGCCGGATACTGCTTGATCGATACCAATCTTGACGGTTAATAGTGCGTGGAAGAAACCGGATGCAAGTCCAAAGATTGCAGCAGCTGCAAATCCGACAAGTGGCCCATGTAAATACCCAAACCATGCTGCAGTCCATGTTCCAACGATCATCATTCCTTCAAGGCCAATATTGA
>CANLHC010000096.1 GCA_947490625.1 Candidatus Nanopelagicaceae bacterium | reverse complement strand
CTGCAATCTTTGCTGTCGCATCGAGATCACTTAAGTCTGCACCAGGAGAGTTATTGAGAGCCTTTTTCATAATGGCCCCAATGTTATCGATCAACCATTGTGGAGTGAAGGATTTCTGATCGACCAGTACTGCATTTCCCCGAGAAACTAAATCGAGAGCATTTACGCTCTGTTCTCCATTTCCAATCGCAAGTGGTACAAAGATCGCGAATTTTCCAAGTGTGCGCACTTCAGAACATGTGATTGCACCACTTCGGGCAATAATGAGATCAGCGGCCACATAGGCTCGAGCCATCTCGTGAATGTATTGCACTGACTTATAACTCTCATCCGCTACTGCGACTGTATTTGTTCCTCCGACAGAGTGAAGAATCGAAACAGATTGTGTTGTGATCTCTCTCCGAGCATGTTCAATAACTGAGTTAATCGCCTGAGAGCCTTGTGAGCCTCCAACTACAAGCAGAAGTGGTTTCTTTGGATCAAAACCAAGCGCCTTCTTTTCATTGGCTTGCAGATCTGCCCAGTCCTCTTTATCAATCCCCTTGCTATCACTGAGTAGCGTTGCAATATCTTCTCTCAACGGTATGCCGGTGATCAGGGCTTCAGAAAACTTACCTGTTGCAACTGGAATTCCAGCAGCTAGCCAATGAGTGAAGAGTGCACCGAGGCGATTCGCCCAACCAGGTTTCGCATTTGCCTCGTGAATAACGATCGGAATTCTGCGCGTCGCTGCCGCGATGTAGGCCGGAGCGCAGACATATCCTCCAAAACCAATTACTACATCAGCACCTTTGAGAATCCTTCGACTTTCAGCGATTGATCGAAAAAGGTGAGCAGGGATTTTGAGTGCACTGAGAGAGAGCGAACGAGGGACTCGCACCCGCGTGATGAGTTGGAGATCAAAACCAGCTGCTGGAACGAGGGATGTTTCTAAACCACTTGATGTTCCGAGAAAGATGATGTGATCACTCGAGTGCACTTTCGCCCAATGTGAGGCTACCGCTAGTGCTGGCTGGATATGGCCAGCAGTTCCTCCTCCTGCAAAGATAACGGTGCGCGTTTTCATCTATGCGCTCCTTCTCTTTGCTACCGCTCTCTTTACCTCAGCTAGAGTGGCTGGGTTGCGCAAGGCGCAGGATGCTACAAATCCGACTCCCATATATGTTGCTATTAGCGCCGAACCACCGTATGAGACAAGAGGTAGCGTCACTCCGACAACTGGTAGCAAGCTCAGCGCCGATCCAATGTTTAATACAGACTGAATTGCGATCCACGATGCAATACCCGCGCAAGCAAATCGAGTAAATGAATCCTCTGAAGAGATAGAGATGCGCAAGATCGCATAGATGAGCGTTCCTAAAAGTGCAAGAATCAAGAGCGTACCGACTAGGCCTAGCTCTTCTCCAATGATTGCAAAGATAAAGTCAGTGTGAGCTTCAGGAAGATTTCCCCACTTTTGACGACTGCCTCCAAGTCCAACACCAAAAATTCCACCACTGGCTAGCCCCAACAAACTATGCGCCGGCTGCCACCCTTCATTTTTGTACTGCGCTGGATCAAAGGGATCAAGAAAGACGCTCCATCGTGCTGCTCGATAAGGAGCGGTAACGATAAAGAAAGCTAAAGCCATCGCCGCACTTGCAACAAGGGTGCCAATAAGTTTGAGATGAATCCCTGAGACAAAGAGAATTCCACCCAAAATCGCCATCGTCACCGACGCGGTACCTAAATCTCTTCCCCACATAATCAGACCACTCACCACTATAAATCCTGGAGCGATCAGAGCTAGGACATTTATTCGAATGAATCCAGCATTGAGGCGCGTTGCAAGTAGTTGCGCAGCCCAGAGAATTACTAAGAACTTAGCCAATTCACTGGGTTGCACATCAACAACACCGAGGGAGATCCAGTTTGTATTTCCGTTCACAGTTTTTCCGACACCTGGGATTCTTAGCGCCAGAAGAATGATTATTGACAAGATCAGACCGAATCGCGCAAGGTTTTTCCAGCTCTTAAGTGACATTCGTGCCAAAAAGATGGCCATGGGGATCGAGATGAGAAGGAAGATTAGTTGGCGAATGAAAATTGCACCGGCAGAACCTTTTGTATCTAGTGAGTAAATGGAGGAAGCAGAGAAAACCATAATCACACCAATGATGGAAAGAAGTGCAACGCTGATGATGAGAGCGTAAAACGGAGCCGCAGGGTTTTTGATCCTTTTGGTAGGCGCTACACGTGTCATTTCAGCGCCTTTCGAAGAGCTGCGGCAAAGCGATCACCGCGATCGGCATATGAAATAAATTGATCCATTGATGCACAGGCTGGTGCGAGTAAAACAGTATCTCCATCTGTGGCAACGATTTGAGCGTGGCGGATGATTTCCTCCATGAAGGAATTCGATTCACCTCCACGCACATAATCTGAAGGAGGTTCTATTTCAAGAACTTCGATATGCGGTGCATGCTCGGCAAATGCGGTGGTAAAAAGTTTTCTATCTGCGCCAAAGGTAATCACTTTCTTAATTCTTGGATGCACCCTGGCAACCAAGCTTGCGACATCAGCGCCTTTTGCAAGGCCTCCTGCCAACCAAATCACCGATAATGCCGAGAGGATTGATGCTTCTGCAGCATGTGGGTTAGTCGCTTTTGAGTCATCGATCCACGTAATGCCATCTTTCTCAGCAATAACTTCTATACGGTGTCGCCCTGGAGTGAACTGAGTGAGAGCCTCACGAATTTTCTCGTGAGCAACCCCCAACGTTCTCGCTAATCCGGCAGCGGCTAACGCATTTGAAACATTATGGGGAACTGTCGGCTTAATTTCAATCAATTCTGCAATCATGGAAGCCTCTTGTGGATCTGGTACGAAAGCACGATCAACAAGTAGCTCTTCCACTAAGCCAATCTCGCCTGGCTTTGGGGTGTCGAGTGAATAGAAGACTTTTCTTCCGTTCCAATGTGACGTTCTGCTGACAACTTCATTATCATCGCCATTAAGAATGGCAGTCAGTGATCGGTCGAGAATTGATATCTTGGCGCTAGCGTATGAATCAAAAGTTCCATGCCAATCAGTATGGTCATCAGCAATATTGAGAATTGCACAGGAAAGAAACTCGGCACGCTTGAGCCAGTGAAGCTGAAAGCTTGATAGTTCGAGCACGAGTGCATCAAAATTCTCATTGCTATCAACACATTCGATAACAGTCTTTCCAACATTGCCGCAAGCTACTGCGTGTAAACCACCTGCGCGAAGGGCAGCGGCGGTCATCTCAACCGTTGTTGTCTTGCCGTTCGTACCAGTAAGTGCAATCCATTTCTGTCCGGGTGAACGCTCTTGGTGAATCTCCCAAGCAAGATCAATCTCATTGATGAGCTGCACATCGCTCTTCATCGCCTGAGCGATAAGTGGGTGAGATTCTTTCCATCCAGGAGAAATCAAAAGATAGTCGCAATCGAATTTTGTCACTGAAGAGGTAGGAACAACCTCAAAACCATCCACATGAGTGACGGAATCATCGATGAGGGTGATTTGCGCGTCTCGAGATTTCAGCGATTGTGCGCACGCAAGTCCAGTAACACCTGCTCCGAGTATGAAGATTTTCTTCTGGGAATAGCGAGAGGAAGTACTCACAGACAGCCCGCTAACAGGAACATTAGCCTGCAATCCAATCGGCGTAGAAGAGCCCTAAGCCAGCTGATACACAGAGTCCAGCAATAATCCAGAAGCGGATAACTATCGTTACCTCTCCCCAACCGAGCAATTCAAAGTGATGCTGCAGTGGAGCCATTCGAAAAACTCTCTTGCCTCCAGATATTTTGAAGTAGAGGGTTTGGATGATTACAGACATTGTAATAATCACAAAGAGGCCGC
>CANLHC010000095.1 GCA_947490625.1 Candidatus Nanopelagicaceae bacterium | reverse complement strand
TAAGTTCGCGGTAAGCCATTCCAAGAAGGTGAAGATCATTTGCTGCACCGATCTGGTTTCCATCTACTAAATGTTCCTGCGCGCACTCTGACATTGTGGCGATAACTTCGTCATATTTCTTTGAGCTATACCACCACTCACCTAGCGTGCAGGCAAGTTCTAGTGCAATTGGAGATTTGCTTTCGCGTAGAAGTTCTACCGCCTTACTCATTGCAGTTGCTGCTTCATCAATGCGCTTAAGTTGATTGAGGTTATAGCCAATTGCAGAATATGCCTGCGCTAAACCTTCACTCGGAGCACTTGCTCCCATTTCGGAGTAAATATCGCGAGCGGTCTCAGCTAGTGCGAGCGCTTCGTCATATTGGCCACGTGCAAAGATGCGAGCGCTGAGTTCGTAATAAGTCTCTGCGCGATCTTCGCCTTCGGTCTGCGGGATTCGATCCCACAACATCTCTTCGGTGACGATGTCGTTGCGATCGTCGCGATCGTCCTGGCTGTCTTCGTTACTCATGAAAACCTCCCCGTCGTAGCCGTGGCCTGCAAGCGCACTGTATCCCTGCTCACAGCCCTTTGCAGGGGAAATTCCCTGCCCAATCGAGGCCATTATTGCCTTCAGATGGCAGATGCGAATGATTTGCATTAAAATTTACTCATGCACATTCCTGACGGATTTATCAATATCCCTACCTCAGCAGCCTTTGCTGCTATCTCAGCTGTAGGCGTGGGTGCCTGCCTCAAAGGCGCAACTCGCTCACTCGATGAGAAGACCGCACCTCTTGCCGGTCTCACCGCAACATTTATCTTCGCCGTACAGATGCTCAACTTCCCTGTGGCCGCTGGAACTAGTGGCCATCTCTTGGGTGGTGTGCTTGCCGCCGTTCTCGTCGGGCCGTATGTCGCAACTCTTGCGATAACCGTGGTCTTACTTTTGCAAGCGCTTTTATTTGCAGATGGCGGACTTACAGCAGCCGGACTTAACGTATTCAACTTATCTCTACTGGGAGTGTGGGCAGGTTACGCAATCTTCTTAGTAATCAAGAAAATCATGCCGAAGAATAAAACTTCGATTTCAGTAGCAGCAGGAGTAGCCGCATTTATCTCAGTGCCTGCAGCCGCCCTTGGTTTTGTTCTTCAGTACGCACTCGGTGCAAATGCAACATTCTCACTTTCTGCAGTCTTGACTGCAATGTTTAGCACGCACGTTCTAATTGGAATTGGCGAAGCGATTATCACTGTTCTATCTGTAACTGCAGTTATGGCAAGCCGTCCTGATCTTGTTTACGGCTTCAGAGGTGCAAAATCACAACTAGAGATTCGAAAGGCATAAGATGAAGAATCCTTTGATCATTGTTGGATTTGCAGTTTCACTTGCTCTTGCAGGTGGAGTTTCCTACTATGCATCCTCCCAACCAGATGGGCTTGAAAAAGTTGCTGGTGACGTTGGATTTCTAGATTCAGCTAAAGAGAGCGCAGTTAAAGATAGCCCTCTCGCTGAATACGGTCTTGCTGGCGTAGACAATGAGCGAATCTCCGGTGGTTTAGCTGGAGTGATTGGCGTCGCCTCTACTGCTGCAGTTTCATTTGCCATTTTTTATGGCATGCGTCGATTTAATAAGAGCAAGCCATAAAGACAGAGACAGAGCACCAACACCATCATGGCCATGATGTGGGTGAACGCCTCTACCTACATCGCCATTCGATAGTTCATCGCCTACCCGCCCACGTCAAAATCATGGCGGTTTTGGCCTTTATTGTCGTCTCTGTTTCTACCCCCATCACTCGCTGGCAGGCATTTGCCGCATACTTCGCGGCCATCTTCGCCGTTTCATTGATTGCAAAAATTCCAACGCTCACCTTACTTACACGTTCGTTAATTGAAATTCCTTTTATCTTCTTCGCGATCTTGATGCCATTCTTTGGAACGGGCGAACGATTTGAAGTTGGTCCATTTAACCTCTACCGCGAGAGTTTGCTAGCGGCGGCCGGAATTGTTGTTAAAGGAACTCTTGGTGTCTTGAGCGCCGTTGTGCTTTCAACAAGTACCACTGCTCGCGAGTTACTTCGCGGACTTGAAAAGCTACATCTACCAAAACTTATGGTTCAGATCGCTGCCTTTATGTTGCGCTATGTCAACGTGATTAACGATGAGATGGAGCGAATGAAAGTCGCACGCGAATCTCGCGGCTTTATCGCAACCGGTATGAAGGATTGGAAAGTTCTTGCAACTGCTGCATCGGCACTCTTCATTCGTTCCTACGAAAGAGGTGAACGCGTACACCTTGCCATGCTCTCTCGCGGATATTCAGGCGTTCTCCCCCATGATCAGAGCGAAGGTGCAACGCTGCGTATCTGGGCTCAAGGGCTAGCTCTTCCTATTTTTGCCGCCGCAATTCTTCTCATAACTTCAGTGATCGGATAAATAATGACAACAACTCCTAGTTTGCTCATCGAAGAGTTAGCTTTTGCCTATCCCGATGGCAATCAAGCACTCTTCGGTGTAAACCTACGTATTGAACGCGGTGAGCGAGTTGCCTTACTCGGTCCAAACGGTGCGGGTAAGACAACTCTTGTTATGCATATGAATGGAATCCATCCAGCAGAGCACGGCAAGGTCAGCGTTGCCGGAGAAGTAATTGATACAACAAATAAGGATCTGCTTCGCCGAATTCGCGGCAAAGTTGGTGTCGTTTTCCAAGACCCTGATGATCAGTTGTTTATGCCTACTGTGGGCGAGGATGTCGCCTTTGGTCCCTACAACATGGGTATTCGAGGAGCAGAGCTAGATAAGGCTGTCGATGAAGCTCTTGAGATGGTTCACATGTCTGAATTTAAAGAACGCCCACCACATCACCTTTCATTTGGACAACGTCGACGTGTTGCAGTTGCCACGGTACTAGCGATGAAACCAGAAATTCTTGTTCTAGATGAACCCTCATCGAATCTAGATCCAGCTGGACGTCGTGAACTTGCCGAAATTCTTAAATCACTAGATGTCACCATCGTCATGGTTACTCACGATCTGCCATACGCCTTTGAACTATGTGAACGATCAGTGATCCTAAGCGGCGGTGTGATAGTTGCAGATGGAAAAACGGGCGACATTCTCAAAGATCAACCACTGCTGGCAAAGCATAGACTTGAGTTACCGGTCGGATTTTCTCTATAGCTTTAAATCAGGGCGAGGCTCAAAGCTTTCTTTGCCGCTTCTTTACGATCACTCACCGACAGCGCCTGGTAGATGCGCATCGTCTCGTGACGAATTGTGCTTACGCTAAATCCAAGCTCATTTGCGAGTTCATGATTAGTTTTACCTTCGACCATGCCGCGCAAGATTGATACCTGGCGGGGAGTAAGTTGATCTGATCCCGTTTCAATTCGCTCAATGATGCTACGGGATGTACTCGATCCCGGTTCGTGGGCAAGTGAAAGGTAGAGTCCAAGTGCAACGGCATAGTTGCGTGCGATCTCTTCAACTGAATCTGTATCTTCAACAGGATTTGAAAAACGAAGTACGAGATATCCGTGAACTGCTCCGCGTTCGCGAAGTTGAATCATTAAAAGCGTCTTTGATGGGTTCCATGGCGCAGAATTCTTACCAAGTGCAATAAGTGCTTCGTCGTTTTCCCATGAACGCCAAACTCCGCTGGGGAAAGTTTCTTTAGCCTTACCGGCATCAAAACCGTATTCGCCTAAGAACTCGAGTGAATCGTTGGGGTGTAAACGGCCGATGCGAGCACAGCAAGCACCCACTGAAGCCATGTATTCCATGACCAAAGCGCGAGAGATCTCATCGCACGTTGGGTGATAGCTCAGCCAATCGATAAAGGTGCGAATGTCGCGCATGAGAGCCACCCCCGTTCAAGTGCGGCCCTGTTTAGACCGTCATTTCACTCACCGTTGA
>CANLHC010000094.1 GCA_947490625.1 Candidatus Nanopelagicaceae bacterium | reverse complement strand
GAATCAAGCTGATAAGTCCCGCTTGATAAAGGAAGTGTTAGCAACCCAGTAGACGTGGTGCTAACCATGCCTGAACCTGATCAAGTGAGATTCGCTCTTGCGCCATAGTGTCGCGATCGCGAATTGTTACTGCATTATCTTCCAGTGTCTCAAAGTCGATTGTGATGCAGTACGGGGTACCGATCTCATCTTGACGGCGATAGCGACGGCCGATTGCACCTGCATCGTCAAAATCAATATTCCAATTCTTGCGTAATTGATCAGCCAAATCACGGGCTTTAGGGGATAGATCTGCATTGCGAGATAACGGAAGAACTGCCACCTTTACCGGAGCAAGGCGATAATCAAGCTTAAGTACAACGCGCTTTTCCATCTCACCCTTGGCATTTGGTGCTTCATCTTCTGTATATGCATCCATCAAGAATGTCAGTGCACAGCGATCAACTCCTGCTGCCGGTTCGATAACAAATGGTGTCCAGCGCTCGTTCTTCTCTTGATCAAAGTAAGACAAGTCTTTTCCTGATGCTGCTGAGTGCGCCTTGAGGTCGAAGTCTGTGCGGTTTGCAATACCTTCTAGTTCACCCCACTCAGTTCCAGTAAATTCAAACTTGTACTCAATGTCAGCGGTGCGCTTTGAGTAATGCGATAACTTCTCTTTTGGATGATCAAAGATGCGAAGACGCTCTGGATTGATTCCAAGATCTTTATACCAAGCAAGGCGGGTATCGATCCAGTATTGATGCCAATCTTCATCTGTTCCAGGAACAACAAAGAATTCCATCTCCATCTGCTCAAATTCGCGTGTGCGGAAGATAAAGTTTCCAGGAGTGATTTCGTTACGGAAAGATTTACCAATCTGGCCAATACCAAATGGCGGCTTCTTGCGTGATGTTGTCATCACCTGATCAAAGTTGATAAAGATTCCTTGCGCTGTCTCAGGGCGAAGATAAGCAAGACCTGACTCATCTTCTACTGGTCCAAGGAAAGTTTTAAGTAATCCTGAGAACTGCTTCGGTGTAGTGAACTGTCCTTTGTTACCGCACGCCGGACAGTTCATCTCAGCCAGAGATTCCAGCTTCTTCTTATGCTTTGCTTCGTAAGCTTCTTCCAAATGATCTGCGCGATAACGCTTGTGACAAGCGGTGCACTCGGTAAGTGGATCGCTAAATGTTGCAACGTGTCCTGATGCTTCCCAGACTTCGCGCGCCAAGATCACACATGAATCAATACCGACGACATCTTCGCGTCCCATGACCATGGACTTCCACCACTGGCGCTTGACGTTATTTTTGAGTTCGACTCCGAGTGGGCCGTAATCCCATGAGGCGCGTAATCCGCCATAAATTTCAGATGATGGATAAACAAATCCACGACGCTTTGCAAGTGAAACAATATTTTCTAAACGATCTACGGCCATTTTTAAATCCCCATCCGGCTGGCTGTCGGCGAAGAGCAACGGGCGCTGCTCACATGTACAAGTTTACCTTCTGTTGATTACTCGTATGCCCCGGCTTCATCGATTGCGCGAGCAAGCACTGGGATCGCCTCAAGTTTTGCGCGCGTGGAACTTAAGGCCCGACGATACGAGCCAACATTTTCCCAACGGGTCGTCAGAACCCAGAGCGTTGGTTCATCTAAATTCTGTCCCACTTCACCGCCCAGAAATCCAACAGCCTCGGCCAGGACGGCGCGAACACCTTCGAGCTCGAGGCGAAAATCTGCCCCTTGACCCAGAGGAATCTCAAATCTAGCCACGGCGATCATGGCCTAAGGCTAGCCCCTGAGGTATGGGAATGAAAATCATTTTCATTTGTGCTATCGTGCCGCTATGAATATCGCCATCGCCCTCGCGGCTGCTACAGCAATCGCCACCTTTGCAGGTGGAACCCTCGCCATTAAATCAAAAGATCGCCTCCACTTAGTTCTCGGACTTTCAGCCGGTCTCTTACTTGGACTCGTTGCCTTTGACCTCTTGCCTGAGGTCTTTGAACTAGGAACCACTGAAATTCTCCATGCACCGGCAACATCGGTAGCGCTGATTGCAGGATTTTTGCTCCTTCACTTCTTTGAACAACTCTCAGGTTCACACGAACCAGCAGAATCTGATTACGGCCATGACCATAAACACTCAGCGAACATCACTGGTGTTTTCGGTGCGGTTGCCATGGGCGGTCACGTCTTTCTCGATGGTTTAGCGCTAGGTGTTGCCTTTAAAGTCAGCTCCGAACTTGGAGTTGCAGTCTTTATCGCGCTACTTGTGCACGCCTTTAGTGATGGCCTCAATACTGTTTCTTTCCTTATCAAGAGTGGCAAATGGGGCAAGAAAGGCATTTGGCTATTGGGCGTTGATGCTGTTGCGCGAATAAGCGGCGCAGCACTCGGTGCAAGCCTTGTCATTAGCGATGATGTGATCGCAATTTATCTCGCAGGATTTGCCGGCGTTGTTATCTATCTTGCGACTGCGCATATTCTTCCTGAGGCACATTCACAACATTCATCTCGCTGGACGATGGTGTCAACAATTGCCGGCGTCGCAATTATGTGGGCCCTGGTTAGTTATCTTCACTCTGGAGATGTACATAGCCACGGTACAGATGCAACTGTTCATGAAGAATCCATTCACTCGGATGAACACTCAGATGAACATTCAGATGAACATTCAGATGAACATTCAGATGAGCACGATCACGAATAAGAAGATAAATGTCCCGTTCTAATCCTCGTGTACTGAGCACCCTGGAACGTGCTGGCGGATTTGCCAGTGCGCAAGAGGTTTATCGCCTCATGCAACGCGAGGGCGAAAGTATCGGGCTCACGACTGTCTATCGTTCACTCCAGTCTCTAGTGAATGACAAGATCGTCGATGTACTGCGACGTGATGATGGTGAAGCTATCTATCGCCTCTGTGGAGATGCCCACCATCATCACCTCGTCTGCAAAAGTTGCGGCGATACCGTTGAAATTGAAGGCGGGGCTATCGAAAAGTGGGCCAAGGTAATGGCTGAGGAACATGGATTTCGCGATGTCGGGCACACTGCAGAGATCTTTGGCATCTGCAGTAAATGCTAGTTTTACGCTTTCCCAAACCTTCTATCGCGATCTGAATATTCTTCGATCGCTTTCCATAAGGTTTTACGTGTCACATCCGGCCACAAGACATCCATAAAGACGAACTCGGCATAGACAGATTGCCACGGCAAAAAGTTGCTGGTGCGTTGCTCACCTGATGAGCGCAAAAAGAGATCGACATCGCTCATCTTTGGATCATAGAGATAAGAAGCCAAAGTCTTTTCTGTGATCGAATCTGCCTTTACTTTTCCGCGCTTCACATCGCGCGCTAGCTCGGTTGCAGCATCAACAATTTCAGAGCGCCCACCGTAATTCACGCACATGTTTAGCGTCAGGACTTTATTCTTTTTGGTCTGCTCTTCTGCTTCTTCTAACTCTTTAATGACCGACGACCATAAACGTTTAGGTCGTCCAATCCATTGGATTTTTACACCCATCTCATCCATCTGATCCCGGCGACGGCGCAATACATCGCGGTTAAAGTTCATCAAAAAGCGAACTTCCTCCGGTGAGCGTTTCCAGTTTTCAGTTGAAAATGCATAGGCACTTAACTCTTTTACTCCGAATTCGATAGCACCTTGCACAACATCAAAGAGTGCTGCTTCCCCTGCTTCATGACCTGCGGTGCGAGGCAATCCGCGATCTTTTGCCCAACGTCCGTTGCCATCCATCACTACTGCAACGTGGTGTGGAATCTCTATCTCACTCTTCTTACTCATGCACGCTCCACCATGGGCAGACTTCGGAGTCCGCGTTCAAGGTGCCATTGTAGATAGGCAGCTACAAGACCACTAGCCTCTCGGCGAAAACGGAGGTCACTCGTGTTGGCGCGATCCCAATTTCCGCTAATGAGATCACCCATAAGTTCCAGCGTTTCCGGAGCCGGTGTCGCAGATGCCGAAGGACGGCACTCCATACAGACAGAGCCGCCACCAACCA
>CANLHC010000093.1 GCA_947490625.1 Candidatus Nanopelagicaceae bacterium | reverse complement strand
TCGAGCCATTTGGTGTGGCAGCAGCAACTGCCTAACTCAATTACACTTAACCCATGATTCGTTCGATCGCACTAGTTTTTGGTATGGCCCCAGTCGAAGGTGGCGCAATGCCAGGCGAGCCGTTAACTGCAGTTCAAACCTTCCTTTACTTTGTTGCAACACCAGTAGGTCTTTTTCTCTTGATCACCGTTCTTGTGTTGGCGGGAACACGTGAGAAAAAGAAGACAGAGCCCGGCAAGAAGCCAAGCTCTGTCGTCGATTCAATCGAATAGCTTTTACTTATCGGCAGCACGAGCCTTAAGTGCTCGAGCCATTGCATCACGACCTTCTGTGATTGCGCGGCGTAGAGAATTTGCAGCATCTTTGCCGGTTACATTGAGCCAGTGTTCCGTCTTGGCTAATGTTTCCGGCGTAATCACCCACGTTGGGAAAAGAAGCGTTGCTGTTGTCTCAGCAATCTCATAGCCCTTTGTCTCCCAAACCTTGAGCATTGAATCAAAGTACGGGTCAACAAAGTCTGCAAGAACTTCGTGGTGGATATTCTCGTTGAATCCAAGGCAGGTATACGAATGGATTGTGTTCGAGAGATTATCTGTGATGATCGAATCAAACGCCTTCGACTTCGCATCTTTACTTGGCAAGGATGCGTTGGCGCGTGCGGTGTACTGCTTGCCGTGAGCGGTTTCATCTTTCTTTGATTCAGCCTGAATATCAGCAGGACCGAAGACGCCACGCTTTACTCCGCAGATAAAGATGTACCAACGGATTTCAGCATCAATAACCAGACCATTGATCGATCCATCGAGAATTGCCTTGATGCGATCATATTGCGCTGGGGTGAATGCAAAGTTAGCGAAGGCACGAGCAAATGCCATCTGATGATCACTTCCTGCTGCAGATGCATCAAGGAGTGCTTCAACAGACTGTCCAACGTGGGCGCGAAGTGCATCGCGCTTTGCAGGATTTGCGTATGCCCAAATTGCGGTATCGATCTGCATCAAGGTCGCAGAGACGATTGAAATATCTGATTCACTCTTGAGGGCGTTCAGCGCAATCGTCACATAATCAGTAGCGGAGAGCTCCCCATCGCGACATGAATCCCATAGAGAAGCCCAGATGAGTCCACGAGCGAGTGAGTCATCAAGACTTCCCAGGTGGCTCTTCATCGTTGCAATCGATCGATCATCAAAGCGCAACTTGGCATATGTCTGATCTTTATCGTTAATCAGAACCAGGTCTGCAACCTTTGCGCCAGCGAGTGCTTTGACTTCGGTAAGCGCACCTTCAACATCAAGCTCAACGCTGGTGCGACGAGTTAACTTGTCACCTGCGATATCAAAGAGACCAACGTGCAGACGGTGTGGGCGAAGTTCCTTTGATCCCACTGGCATAGTTGGAACTTCTTGCTTGATTGAAATTGATGCGTATGTGTCACCAGAAACTTCAATGACCGGACGCAAGGTGTTTACACCTGCAGTACGAAGCCATGTTGAAACCCACGGTGTGAGATCGCGACCAGATGCTGCCTCAAGCTGATCAATAAGATCTTTTAGGGTTGTGTTTCCAAATGCATGCTTAGCGAAGTAGAGGCGAAGCCCCTTAATAAAGTTATCGCGCCCTACGTGAGCTACTAGTTGCTGAAGGACAGAGGCACCCTTTGCATAAGAAATACCATCAAAGTTGGTACGTACGGCATCTAAGTCCGCCATCTCTGTCGCAATTGGGTGTGTCGTTGTGAGTTGATCAACGCGATAAGCCCAGTTCTTTCGAAGAGAGTTGAACTCAGTCCATGCCTGCTTGTACTTAGTTGATTCGGAGACAGCTTGGTATGAAGCCCATTCGGCGAAGGATTCATTTAGCCACAAGTCATCCCACCATTGCATAGTCACAAGATCGCCAAACCACATATGGGCCATCTCGTGATGGATTGTGGTGGCACGACTCACATAGTTTCGCTCGGTTACCTTCGAGCGGAAAATCAATACATCTTCGTGGAAAGTTACACAGCCAACATTTTCCATAGCGCCCCAGTTGTATTCGGCGACAGCAATTTGGTCGTACTTTCCAAATGGATATGCCAGACCAAATGTCTTTTCAAAGTAGGCGAATCCTTGCTTAGTTACCTCAAAGATATTTTCAGCATCTACATACTGGAAGAAAGATTTACGAGCATAGATGCCAAGAGGGATTGTCTTCTCGCCCTTGTACTCATCATGGACAGATGTGTAAGGACCGGCAACGATGGCGGTGACGTACGTTGAAATCACTTGTGACTGTGCGAATTGGATGAATTTTCGATCTCCATCGAGCTCTTTTGTCGACTCAATGCCGTAATTTGAGATTACCTCCCAATGCTTAGGGGTAATTGTGCTGATTGTGAAGGTCGCTTTCTGATCCGGCTGATCAAAGCAGGCATACATACGACGAGCATCGCCGGTTTCAAATTGTGTATAGAGATAGACCTCGTTATCAACGGGATCAACAAAGCGGTGTAAGCCTTCTCCGGTATTTGAGTAGACGCCATCATGCTCAATAACCAAGACATTGTCTGCAGCGATCTCTGGGATATAGACAGTCTCGCCATCAAACTTTGGATCAAAATCAACGCCGTTGAGGGATGCACTAATTACTTTGCCTCCAACGCAGTCGATATAGGTGGAAGCTCCTGGCTTAAGTCCTGCAAAAGAGATAGTCGTAATTACACGGAAATTTTCAGCACCTGTAGTCAGATCAAGATCGATTCTGTATGACTTTACCTTTACCAACGTTGAACGTTCGATCGCTTCTGCCTGCTTGATATTTGTGCCTGGCACAGGTGTCTCCTTTATTACTTCTACCGAGTGAATTTAGGTGGCTAGTCAATCATGTAAGAATGGTGCAATGGAAACCCGTTCAGTGCGCTCGTACCGCCTACGTGGTTCACGTATCACCCGTTCTCAGGCCAGCGCACTCGAGCGCTTTTGGCCGGCATATGGAGTTGAGATACCTGAAGGAAAACTAGACCTTCCCGCCCTCTTTCCCGATAGCAAGAAGATCATTATGGAAATTGGTTTCGGAATGGGTGAAGCAACTGCCTTAATCGGTAGAGATTTTCCGAACGATGGTTTCCTGGCTGTCGAGGTTCACTTTCCAGGAGTTGGAAAACTTATGGCCCGGATTGAAGAACTAGGGCTAAAAAATATTCGCATCATGGAGACAGATGTGCATCCACTCTTTGAAGAACATCTAGACGATGAAAGCCTTGATGGCATCCATCTATTTTTCCCTGATCCGTGGCCGAAGAAGAAACATCAGAAGCGGCGAATTGTTAATGCTGATTTTCTTAAGCTGATCGCACCAAAAATTAAACCCGGTGGCTTCATACACATTGCAACCGATTGGGTGCCTTATGCAGAAGTGATCGAAGAAGTCTTCGCCGCCTCAGAGATCTTTGAAGGGGGAGTAGTCGATCGCCCGGAGTGGCGACCGTTGACTCGCTTTGAAGGACAAGGGATTACAAAAGATCATCAAGTGACCGATCTTCGCTACATTAGAAATTAGCTAGCGGCTCTTATTCTCAAAAGATGCGATTTTGTTGATTCGGCGGATATGACGCTCATCTTCTGAAAACGGATGGGCGATAAAGGTATCGATAATCTCTTTAACCAAAGAAAATTCGTGCATGCGCCCACCCACAGCGATCACATTTGCATTGTTGTGATCGCGGGCAAGTTTGGCGGTTTCAACTGACCAGGCAAGGGCTGCGCGAATTCCATTTACCTTGTTGGCGGCAATCTGTTCTCCGTTGCCGGATCCGCCCAAGACAATTCCAAGTGACGCTGGATCTTTTGCAACAGCTTCAGCGGCCGGAATACAAAAATCTGGATAGTCATCAACGGCGTCATATTCGTAAGGTCCGTGATCTGTCACGTCATGGCCCTTACTGACTAGGTGCTCAATCAATTGTGATTTAAGTTCGAGCCCAGCGTGATCGCTACCAATATGGATTCTCATGGCCTCATACTCTCACGCACATTTACAGTTTCAGCG
>CANLHC010000092.1 GCA_947490625.1 Candidatus Nanopelagicaceae bacterium | reverse complement strand
CCAGATGATCCGAGTGTTGCCTCTGCCACCTTGACCGCATCGGCAATTGCAGAATTACTTGCCAACTTATCTTTTGCAACGCCTTTTACATTGATCAGAATTTGTGGAAAACGAGTCATCACAGATGCGAGCTCTGCCAAAGATTTCTTACTGCGAGCAACTTCTTGCGCTAAGGCGAGTGCTGTGAGAAGTCCATCACCGGTATTTGCAAACTTTCGCATAATCACATGGCCTGATTGTTCTCCACCTAAAACATAATTCTTTTCAAGCATGAGCTCTAGCACGTAGCGATCACCGACCGGAGTTTTCTCAACTGCGATACCGGCCTTCTCCATTGCCTGCAAGAATCCGAGATTGCTCATCACCGTTCCAACAATCGTGTCAGCTTTGAGTTCGCCTTGCGCCTTCATTCCAATCGCAAGAATGGCCATAATCATGTCGCCATCAACTTCGTTCCCTTGCGCATCTACTGCAAGGCAGCGATCAGCATCGCCGTCGTGGGCAATTCCAAAATCAGCGCCCTCTTTTACAACCGCTGCTTTCAGGTTTGCTAGGTAGGTAGATCCACAATTGTCATTGATATTCCAACCATCTGGCGTATGAGAAATTGCAATCACTGTGGCACCGGCGCGGGCGAGGAGATCAGGTGCGACAAAAGATGCTGCCCCGTTTGCGCAGTCGACAACGATCTTTAACCCATCAAGTCGAGTAGTCAGTGATGTCAGTAGGTGCTCGATGTATTTCTCTTTCGCACCGGCATCATTGATAGCTCGTCCAACACCTCGGCCCGTTGGGCGTTCCCATGGTTCACCGATGCGTGCTTCTACGAGAGCTTCAATTGAATCATCGAGTTTTCCGCCACCGCGTGCAAATAACTTGATTCCGTTATCTGGCATCGCATTATGTGAGGCCGAAATCATGACGCCTAAATCAGCACCTGTACTTGCAACGAGGTATGAAATTGCAGGTGTTGGAAGAACTCCTACGCGATAGACATCAACGCCAGCACTTGTAAGTCCCGCAACGACAGCTGCTTCCAAGAACTCACCGGATGCGCGTGAATCTTGCCCAACTATTGCGCGTGGGCGTTCTGATTTATCGTCAAAGCTTTCAACGAGAATATGTGCAGCAGCGACAGCAACATCGAGTGCGAGTTCGGCGGTAAGAACCTGGCCGTTAGCTAAGCCGCGGATTCCATCTGTACCAAATAGGGACATGAGCACCGCTCTTTAAGTGAATTAACGCTTTGAGTATTGTGAACGCTTACGAGCCTTCTTAAGGCCGTACTTCTTGCGCTCGATTACACGTGCATCACGCTTGAGGAATCCAGCCTTCTTCAGTGCTGGACGATGTGCTTCGACATCAATCTCGTTCAGTGAACGTGCAACGCCAAGACGAAGTGCTCCAGCTTGACCAGAAACTCCTCCACCGTTGATGCGAGCAAAAATATCGTACTGACCTTCAGCGCCAACTGTGCGAAGTGGCTCAGAGACAAGCTGTTGGTGAACTTTATTTGGGAAATACGCTTCGAGTGTCTTGCCGTTGATTACCCAGCGACCTGTTCCAGGAACAAGGCGAACACGAGCAACAGCTTCCTTACGACGTCCGGTGCCAGCACCAGGTGCCTTGATTGCTGGACGGTTTGTCGCAGCAGCAGGAGTTGCAGATGAATATGAAGTAGGAATCTCGTTCTCGTCGAGATCTGCGAAAGTTGTGTTATCTGACATGTGTATGGGATCCCTTACTTAATAATCTGAGAAACTTGTTCGAAGGTATATGGCTTTGGAGCTTGTGCTGCATGTGGATGTTCTGGTCCTGCGTAAACCTTAAGCTTTCCAGCGATATCGCGACCAAGACGGTTCTTGGGAAGCATTCCCTTGATTGCCTTTTCTACAGCGCGTGTTGGGTGCTTCTCAAGGAGTTCACCGTAAACAGTTGATGTAAGACCACCTGGGAAACCAGAGTGCTGATGTGCAAACTTTGAAAGCGCCTTATTTCCTGAAAGTGAAATCTTCTCGGCGTTGATGACGATAACGAAGTCACCCATATCCATGTGCGGAGCAAATGTTGCCTTGTGCTTTCCGCGAAGAAGAACTGCAGCATGTGTTGCAAGACGACCAAGAACTACATCTTGTGCATCGATGACGTGCCATGCACGAACGACGTCGCCTGCCTTAGGACTATATGTACGCATGCTCTATTACCTTCTTCTTTTCGTAGTGCTTCAAGGATTGACCTTCGGCGCCCACTGGCGCAGGGGTAGAACTTTACCTTCCGCGGCGTGAGGGGTCAAAATGGCTAAAAACCCCGCTCAGTCCTCACCCTCGGCGGCGGCAGATTGGCCACGCTTTCCAATCGTCACCCGAGCCCGGTCAAGCAACTCATTATTCGAGGGGTATTCAACGCGAGTAAGGCTCAGTCCTCGAGCTGGAAACACTAATGAATCGCTGACACGCTCTTTGTTTGCCAATAACTCAGCCATCCATGAAGGATCTTTGCGACCATCTGCCACGCAGACAACAGCGCCAACTAAATTGCGGACCATTGAATAACAGAAAGCATCTGCAACAACTTCTGCAATCAGTAGTCCTGCTGAGTCACGGTGCCATTGGTATTTCTCAAGGGTACGAATTGTTGTTCCGCCCTCTTTGAATTTACAGAAGGCTGCAAAATCGTGGTGTCCCAGCACAAGGGCGCTAGCTTTATTCATGAGATCAACATCTAATGGGCGATACCAAGGGGCAACGTCATAACGCGATAGCGGTGCGATCACTTCATTGTTATCAAGAATTTTGTAGGTGTAGATACGGCGTAACGCTGAAAAGCGAGCATGAAATCCCTCTGGTGCATCGCTAATCTCCATGATGCGTACATCTTCATCAAGGATGCGATTGAGCTTATATCTCAGGTCACGATAGGTAAGCCCGTCAGCAAAGACAGCATCCGGAAGGTCTATATGAATCACTTGGCCGGTGGCGTGAACGCCAGCATCGGTACGACCTGCGACAACAGATTCAACATCGCCTCGTGAAATACGTGCGACAGCTTCTTCGACTAAATCTTGGATTGTGCGTTGATCGGGCTGAGTTGCCCACCCAAAGAAGGCGGTGCCGTCGTAGGCGATATCTATCCGTAAACGACGAAACCCACTCTCGGGAAAGAGAGTGGGTTGCGCCATAAGAATTTACGCGAGTGTGTGCGTATGAATTACTTATCTGTTACGAGTTCGATCACAGCCATAGGAGCGTTATCGCCCTTACGTGGACCGACTTTGGTGATACGTGTGTATCCACCTTCGCGTGTTGCAAATGTTGGTGCAATTGTTGTGAAGAGTGTGTGCACAACGCTCTTGTTAGCGATGCGTGCCATTACTTCACGACGAGCCTGAAGATCGCCCTTCTTTGCGAAGGTAATCAACTTCTCTGCAAGTGGACGAAGACGCTTCGCCTTTGCTTCGGTTGTTGTGATCTTGCCATGCTCGAACAGCTGCTCTGCAAGTGTACGAAGGATGAGACGCTCGTGTGATGGGCCTGAACCCAAACGAGGACCCTTAGTTGGCTTTGGCATGTCTGTACTCCTTCTTAGTTTGCATCTGCATCAGAAAAATCTTCATCTGATGCGTTGTAGTTCTGATGTTGTGTTGGATCAAATCCTGCTGGGCTGTCCTTGAGAGACATTCCCATTGAGACAAGCTTTGCCTTGACCTCATCGATGGACTTTGAACCAAAATTGCGGATGTCGAGTAGGTCAGCCTCTGAACGGTTAACCAACTCTCCTACTGTGTGAATGCCTTCGCGCTTCAAGCAGTTATATGAACGAACTGTGAGATCAAGATCTTCGATTGGAAGAGCAAGATCTGCTGCAAGAGCTGCATCCATAACAGATGGCCCCATCTCGATACCTTCAGCATCGAGGTTAAGTTCGCGTGCAAGACCGAAGAGCTCAACGAGTGTGCGACCAGCGGACGCGACAGCATCGCGTGGCTTCATTGAAGGCTTTGTCTCAACGTCAACAACGAGACGATCGAAGTCTGTGCGCTGCTCGACGCGAGTTGCTTCAACCTTGTATGTCACCTTAAGTACTGGTGAATAGATTG
>CANLHC010000091.1 GCA_947490625.1 Candidatus Nanopelagicaceae bacterium | reverse complement strand
TGTCCTCCGCATGCTAGGAATAGAGATTGAATGATTTCGTTACTGCCATTTGCCGCCCAGATCTGCGCAGCAGTGAATTGTGTCGATGATTGCTCATTGATATATGCGGCAAGGGCTGAACGTAATGAGAGAGCATCACGATCGGGGTACCGATTAAGAGTAGATGCCACCTCAGAGATCTTTGTGGCAATTGCAGCGGTGAGAGCTGGAGATAGCGAATATGGATTCTCATTTGTGTTTAGCGCTGCATCTGCGGCAACCTGAGGTGCACCATATGGCGACAAAGGAGCAAGGCTTGGTCGCAGCGGAAGCCAGGATGGCCAGTCTGTCATGGTCGATCCAATCTGGCACTCATTGCCTGACCATGTGCAGGGAGATCTTCTGCTTCAGCCAACGTAATAACAGTCTGGGCAATGTCACGGAAAGCTTTCTCGTCATATTCAATAAAGTGCAAGCCGCGCAAGAATGTTGCAACGGAGAGACCACTGCTGTGACAAGCACATCCCCCTGTTGGTAGCACGTGATTTGAACCTGCAGAGTAATCACCGAGGGAGACTGGTGTAAACGGACCGATAAATACTGCGCCGGCGTTCCTTACCTTTGCGCTATCCCCGCGTGCGTTACGAGTATGAATTTCAAGGTGCTCAGCAGCATATGCGTTGACAACATCTAAACCTTGCTCGATGTCATCGACAAGAGCAATTGCACTTTGAATTCCAGAGAGGGCGGTAGTAATTCGTTCTGAGTGTTTAGTAAGTGGAACTTGTCTCTTCAATTCAATGTCAACTGCCTGTGCTAATTCAGGCGAGTCTGTGACCAACACTGCTGCTGCGATCACATCGTGCTCAGCCTGACTAATGAGATCGGCAGCGACGTTTACTGGATCAGCAGAGTCATCGGCCAGAATTGCAATCTCAGTTGGCCCAGCTTCTGAATCAATCCCAATAATTCCGCGCAACGCTCTCTTTGCTGCAGCGACGTAGATATTTCCCGGACCTGTGACAACATCACATTTATCGCAGACATCTTGCATACCGTAGGCAAAGAGCGCAATTGCTTGTGCGCCTCCAATGGCATAAACCTCATCGATACCCAGGAGCGCGCATGTGGCAAGAATTGTTGGGTGAGGTAATCCACCAAACTCTTTTTGAGGTGGTGATGCCACTGCAATACTTGCAACCTGAGCAATTTGAGCAGGAATCACATTCATCATCACACTTGACGGATAGACCGCGCGCCCGCCTGGGACGTAGAGACCTACCCGATCAACAGGTACCCATCTCTCAGTAACACGTCCGCCGTCAACAACTGTTGTAGTGACTTCATTTCGTCGCTGATCATTATGCACTCTGCGAATACGTTCGATAGAAAGCTCAAGAGCTGCACGAACCGCAGGATCAAGTTGTGCCAGAGATGAATCGAGATCTTTCTGTGAGACTCGGAGCGCTGCAGGGCGCACACCATCAAATTCCAAAGAGAGATCGAGCAGATCTGAAACAGTTCCATTTTTAACGCGAGCCAATATTGGTTCAACGCTTGCCATCGCCTGATTGATATCGAGTGTGGCTCGAGGTAGACGCTCTTGATACCCCGCCTTCGACAGGCGAAGATTCCTGAGATCTACAGTGCGAATCATGGGCTCAGTCTACTTTGAGCCGCCCCCGCGGTGAGGCATGAATTACTGACCTTAGCTGCGGACTAAACAATCTGGGCCAAGAATGCTCTTCAGATCAGCACTCAAACTCGGAGAAGATGTCACAAGGGCATCGATCTTCATCATGGTGTTGGAGCCTGCATCGTTAATCTGCAGATGGACTTCTCGTTTACCTGGGTGAGAGCGGAGAATTTCTTTGATCCGCTCAACAATCGGAGGCGTGCACGAAGACATTGGAAGCGAGATCAGTAACGGACCTACAGGACCGCTGGTGATATCGAGGGGAGACATTTCAAATGCGCTAAATCGCACTTGATCTTCACGGCGATCTACTCGACCTCTGATCGTAACAACGCGATCTTCAATCAAGGTGAGAGCATATTGATTATATGTATTGGAGAAGAAGAGAACTTCTAGCGCACCTTCGAGATCCTCAACTGTGACAATTGCCCAGGATGAACCCTGCCTGGAAACTTTGCGAGATATTCCTGTAATCAATCCGCCAATAGTGACAAATCCTTCTTGCACTCCCCCATCATCAAGGAGAGCGCTGATAGACATATCCGTATTGGAGCGAAGGATGTGCTCGACTCCGAGTAGGGGATGGTCTGAGACGTAAAGCCCAAGCATCTCTCTTTCAAAGGCAAGAAGTGTTGCTTTATCCCATTCGCCGGTAGGAATATCGATTTCTAGTCCACTCATCTCCGAACCACCGACATCACCGAAGAGATCAAATTGACCAATAGCCTCTGCTCGCTTGCTCTCAATCACAGCATCAATAGCTGTGAGATGAACTGCTACGAGTCCTTTACGATGATGTCCCAGTTCATCAAAAGCTCCTGCCTTAATCAACGATTCAATAGTCTTCTTATTACAGACTTGCGCATCTACCTTCGCTAAGAAATCACCGAATGAGGTGAATGCACCTTTTGCCTCACGAGCACTCTTGATCGAGGCAACAACACCTTCTCCAACATTTCTAATGGCTGCTAGACCAAATCTAATGTCTTTGCCTCTAGGGGTGTATTCAGAGTTGGACTCGTTGACATCAGGCGGCAGAACGCTAATTCCCATGCGACGACATTCAGAGAGATAGAGCGCTGACTTATCTTTATCGTCTCGCACGCTCGTTAATAATGCGGCCATGTACTCAGTTGGATAGTTAGCCTTGAGGTAAGCAGTCCAGAACGAGACGACACCATAGCCAGCAGAGTGTGCCCGGTTAAAAGCGTAGTCAGAGAACGGAATCAAAACTTCCCACAGTCGCTTAATGGCAGCATCACCAAAGCCATTTGATTTCATACCTGCCTCAAATGGGATGTACTCCTTATCAAGGATCTCTTTATTCTTCTTTCCCATTGCTTTTCGAAGAAGATCTGCACGGCCAAGAGAGAAGCCCGCAACTTTCTGGGCAATTGCCATTACCTGTTCCTGATAAACAATTAATCCATATGTATCGCCGAGAATTTCAGCCAGTGGCTCGCGCAGCTCTGGGTGTATCGCTTCGACTGGTTTTCTTCCGTTCTTTCGATCGGCATAGTTGTTATGTGCATTCTCGCCCATTGGACCAGGACGATAGAGAGCGATAACAGCTGAGATGTCGGCAAAGGAATCGGGCGCCATGCTGCGAAGAAGGGCGCGCATTGGACCGCCATCGAGCTGAAAGACACCGAGAGTATCTCCACGACTTAACAATTCGAAAGTCTTCTGATCAGAGAGCGGTAGATCTTCCAAAACAATCTCAATATCTAAATTGAGTTTGATGTTCTGTAGCGCATCGTCTAGGACTGAAAGGTTGCGCAGCCCCAAGAAATCCATCTTCAATAACCCTGTTGCCTCACAGGCACCCATATCGAACTGCGTGATAATCGCTCCATCTGCTTCGCGGCGATGAATTGGAATAACATCAAGCAGCGGCTCGCGCGAAAGAATGACGCCGGCAGCGTGTACTCCCCACTGGCGCTTGAGACCTTCCAAGCCTTTTGCGAGATCAACTACGCGCTTTGAATCTGCATCTGTGTCATAGAGTGTTCGAAACTCGCCCGCTTCTCCATGTCGAGGATCGTCCTTATCAAAGACTCCACCCAGTGTGATGTCTTTACCCATCACTGACGGAGGTAGCGCTTTGGTGAGTTTTTCACCGATTGCATATGGGTAGCCGAGTACTCGTGTTGCATCTTTCAGTGCTTGCTTAGATTTAATTGTTCCGTACGTAATGATCTGCGCCACGCGATCATCACCATATTTTTCAGTGGCATAACGAATCATCTCTGACCTGCGACGTTCGTCGAAGTCCAGATCGATATCTGGCATTGAGATACGTTCTGGATTGAGGAATCGTTCGAAGAGAAGTCCATGTTCGAGTGGATCAAGACCGGTAATTCCGAGTGCATAGGCAACTAATGAACCTGCAGCTGATCCGCGGCCTGGCCCCACTCGAATTCCCACTTCACGTGCATGAGAGCAAAGATC
>CANLHC010000090.1 GCA_947490625.1 Candidatus Nanopelagicaceae bacterium | reverse complement strand
TCACTCCATCACGGCGATACGAGTAGAGGGAGCTATCTTCGACTGTACAACTACTGCGATCAAGAACTCTCACTCCATTACTCTCTAAATCAAATGTAAGCGCTGCTGCAAGATCGAGCGCAAACCCACCTTGCTTCGTCTGAGATTTTGATTGTGGAAAAACTGATGTCACTTCTTCAAAAACATCCTCGGAGACTTCATAACAAGTACCGCAAATTGAAGGACCAATCATTGCTGTGATCGGTGATGAATCAAGATCACGCATTGTTGCCAGAGCGCTGCGAGAAACGCCATTGAGTAAACCTTTTCTGCCGACATGCACGGCAGCGATGCTTCCCTGGTTTTCAAGAAGTAGTGGAATGCAATCTGCCACCATCACCGCAAGGGCAATATGCGGGTTACTGGTAACAAGTGCATCTGCTGTCGGTGGTGTGTGGATATGTTCATCAATGATGGCAACTGTGTTTCCATGTACCTGATTCATGAACTGAATCGGTCTCCCGATCTCTTGGCTGAGCTGCTGGCGATTGGCCTCTACGGAATCCAGATCATCACCGACATGCACACCCAGGTTACGAGAGAGAAAAGCACCGGCGGATTTCCCACCGGTGCTATCTGTAAATCTAAAGTTCACTCTTTTTACTTCATAAAGTCAGGCACGTCGATCTCGTCCTCAGCCACAAGATCTTCAAAAGTTACCCGCTTGGCAGGCTTCTTCTCGTCGAGATCCATCGCAACAACCAATGGGTCATTCTCTGGAAGTGGGTCAGCGACTCCCCCGAGAATTGCTGCATTGAGAACCGGAACAGCAACTTTCTTTGGCTCACCACCATCGAATCCAGCGGCAATCACCGTGATGCGTACTTCATCACCTAAGGCATCATCAATAGTTGTACCGAAGATAATTCGAGCATCTGGATGAGCAGCTGCCTGTACAAGTTCGCACGCTTCATTAATTTCAAAGAGGCCTAGATCTGAACCACCTGCGACAGAGAGAAGTACTCCCATGGCGCCATCGATAGAAGTTTCAAGTAACGGACTCGAGATTGCCAACTCAGCAGCTCTCGTCGCACGATTTTCTCCGCGCGCTGAACCGATTCCCATAAGAGCCGAGCCAGCATCTGTCATCACAGTTTTAACATCAGCGAAGTCAAGATTGATCAGGCCAGGTTGGGTAATAATTTCAGTAATTCCTTGTACACCCGAGAGCAATACTTGATCCGCACTCTTGAATGCATCAACTGCTGTGATGTTGCGATCAGAAATTGCAAGTAGACGATCATTCGGGATAACGATGAGAGTATCCACTTCATCGCGCAGTAGAGCGATTCCTTCTTCGGCTTGCTTTGTACGAATTTTTCCTTCGAAGGAGAATGGTCGTGTTACCACTCCAATAGTGAGTGCTCCGAGGTCGCGTGCAATTTTTGCAACGATGGGTGCGCCACCGGTGCCAGTACCGCCGCCTTCTCCTGCGGTAACAAAGACCATATCTGCTCCGCGCAAAATTTCTTCAATCTCTTCTGTGTGATCAATTGCAGCTTGTCTTCCTTTTTCAGGAGCTGCACCTGCACCAAGACCTTTCGTTGATGCACGACCAATATCAAGTTTCACATCGGCATCACTCATGAGTAGATGTTGTGCATCGGTATTGATCGCGATGAACTCAACACCCTTGAGTCCGACATCAATCATTCGATTGATTGCATTCACTCCGCCGCCGCCAATGCCAACAACTTTGATAACAGCCAAGTAATTTTGTGGTGCAGCCACGACAGTCCCCCTTATGAACTATAAATCTCGCCTTGAGAGTTACGATTCATTCACTTTGATAGCCGCAAAAGTAGGCTGATACAGAGGGTGAATCAAATACCGACTCGAACCAATTCCTCATCTATACCTTGAGAGTTTCTTTTACCGCACAACCGGTGCATGGGGCGCGAGAAGATCAATCACAGTGATTTTTTTATTTTCAGGTAGTGCCAAAAGTCGATCAATAGCAGCGATTTTCAGATTCATCTCAGCACTATCTCCCCATCGAATTTTTATATTTCGACCCTTGAGTGTGGCATTGAGTAGAAAGGAAGACGATGTTGTGGCCACCATCGATGTAATAGAGCGCCTAAAGTCGTCCGGGAAAGTGGTGAAGAGCTCGTTGGCTTCAAGTGCCCCCGCGGGGGTTGCAGATGAGATGACAGGTAACTCGGGGTTGGAAAAACCGGGCAGAACAAAGAGCTCTCCTTGGCTATCGATTGTCTGACCTTGTAGTTGCTCGGTGTTGAAATATGCAATCGGCTCACGAGCTTTCACTGAAATCCGAACCTTGCCGTCTATCCAGTTGCGAGATATGTCTACCTCGCGAATCCAGCGAATCTCCTGGATATTCTCCTTGGTCGATCGCGTATTGATGCGAGCTAGTTGTCCCCCGATCTTCACTTGACTCATCTTCAGGATGTCGCCCTCTGAGAGTGCGTTCGGAGATCCAACTACCTGGACAGCCTTCACAGTAAATATCTGGGACCAGCCAAGCAAATAGGCAGAGATAACGGTAAGAGCAATCGCCAGTAGAACAAAAGGTTTAAAGATAAATCTCTTCACTGCTATGAATTGATTTCGAATCGTTGTTCGAGTCCGGCGATGATGATCGGCGCTAAAGAATTCACATCTCCAGCACCGAGTGTAAGAATGACATCACCTGGTCTTGCCATAGAGATCATCGCTTCTGCCGCTTCAAGAAAATTAGGGAGAAATACTCCGCGCTGCATTTTCTCTGTAATCAACGAGGAGCTCACTCCAGGAATCGCAGATTCACTTGCTGGGTAGATTTCAAGCAGGATGGCGTGATCTGCCAGATCTAGCGTTCGCGCAAAAGAATCTAAGAATGCTTGGGTGCGGGTGTATCGATGAGGTTGAAATATGACAAGAACTCGACCATCGCCTGCATATCGACGGGCTGCAGTCAGGGTTACATCTATCTCTGTTGGATGATGGCCATAATCATCAATCACTCGTATTCCCGCAATGCTTGCTTTGAGTTCAAAACGTCGACCTGCACCTCTAAATGATTGCAGCCCTTGAAGAAGTTCTGCCGCTGGCTGATCAAGTGACAAGCCCATGGCGACCGCTGCAGCGGCATTGAGCAGATTGTGATGTCCTGGTACTTCTAGCTTGAGCGTTCCAATGTTGCGACCGTGCCACAAAAGGCGTGATTGAGAGCCCATGGGAAGGAGATTAATCTGATCAACTACTAAATCTGATTGTGGATCTGTTCCGTAGGAAACTTTCTTTGATGGCGCACCCTTCTGTGCGATCTCATATGCTCCTTGATCGTCGCGGCAGTAAATCAAGAACCCATCGGGATCTATCGACTGCACGAATTCGGTAAACACATCCATGACAGATTGTGGAGTAGTGAAATAGTCGACGTGGTCGTGCTCAATATTGGTCACGATGGCGCTAAATGGGCGATATTCCAAGAAAGAGCCATCTGATTCATCTGCTTCTGCGACAAAGATTTTTCCCGTTCCGCGATGAGCATTGGAACCCGATGCAGTCAGGGTTCCGCCAATAGCAAACGAAGGATCCACTCCACAGCTTTGCAGTGCAACAGTGAGCATCGACGATGTTGTTGTCTTCCCGTGTGTTCCAGCAACTGCCACACTCTGTGAACCTGTCATCAGAATTGCAAGTGCCTGGGCACGTGTCAGTAGCGAGATACCTAGTTCTTTAGCGCGAAGTATTTCTGGATTATTTGAAGGAATCGCATTGGAGTAGACAACGAATTTCTTGCCATCGATATGCGACTTATCGTGGCCAACATGTACATCGGCTCCTAAAGCTCTGAGCGCAAGCACGACAGAAGAATCTTTGCTGTCACTACCCGATACATGCACGCCATGGGATAAGGCAATACGAGCCAACCCGCTCATGCCGGCTCCGGCGATTCCCACAAAGTGAACCTGTTGACCTATCCATTCACTGAGCTCTGGTCGTTGCATCGTCTCAGGCCTGTGGCTTTCTTAAGGCATGTTCCATCAGTGCTGCAATCTTTGCTGTCGCATCGAGATCACTTAAGTCTGCACCAGGAGAGTTATTGAGAGCCTTTTTCATAATGGCCCCAATGTTATCGATCAACCATTGTGGAGTGAAGGATTTCTGATCGACCAG
>CANLHC010000089.1 GCA_947490625.1 Candidatus Nanopelagicaceae bacterium | reverse complement strand
GCTCGATCCATCATCCTCGATAAATAATTAGCGTCGTGTCCACCAGATATGTAGTCGCAGTCGATGTGGGTGGGACCGAGATAAAAATTGCTGTTGTTGATTCTCATTTCAACATTCATTCGCAAACGTCTACTCCGACTCCTAAGGGAGATAAAACGGCAGCAGAGACAATCCACATCATCGCTGCGCAAGTTAAAAAACTCTCAGAATCCCAACATATTGAAGCCGTTGGTTTAGTTGTTCCAGGGACACTTGATGAACCAGCAGGCATAGCTCGTTGGGCTGGAAATCTTCAGTGGGAAAACTTACCTATCCGCAATCTCTTACAAGAAGCAATTGATATCCCTGTGGCATTTGGCCACGATGTTCGCACCGCCGCACTCGCCGAGTTGCGCAGCGGTGCCGCGCAAGGAATAAAAGATGCAATCTTTATTCCGATCGGTACTGGGATTGCGGCGGCGCTGATCATTAACGGCGAAATACAATCCGCACAAGGAAATGCCGGAGAAATTGGTCATCTTAATGTCGGTGGTAAACGACTCTGTATCTGCGGAAAGGTTGGCTGTTTAGAAGCTGTCTCATCTGCGTTAGCTATTAGTAGCGCATATGCTGAACAAGGTGGTGCAGTAAGAACTAGTACTGAGAAAATCTACGGGCTGGTAACTTCAGGTGATCCACTTGCAACAGAAGTATGGAAATCTGCGACCGCTGCAATATCTCGTGCCTGTGAGGTGTTAATCACAGTGCTCGCTCCTGAGGTAATAATTTTTGGCGGCGGTTTATCTAATGCCGGCGAGATGCTTTTGGGACCAATTCGTAACGACTTAGATTCTTCACTTACCTTTCAGCGAAAACCTCGCCTCGAGATTGCAAAGCATGGATCAAAGGCAGGAGTAATTGGTTGTGCAATGATCGCTTTTGATTTAGCGGACCACACAAAAAATTAGCTTTAGGGCCGGTGTGATTTCGCTTCGGCAGTAGATGAACGAATTACTAGTTTAGGTTGAAATTCAATACGTTGATGAACATGCTTTTCTGGACTTTCACCCTCTGAAATGAGGAGCTCTGCCGCGGTAAAACCTAACTCATACGATGGTTGAGATATTGATGTAATTGGCACAGTTGCACTAGTAGCGAAATCAATATCATCATAACCAATCACTGATACATCTTCAGGTATCGATATATTTTTCTCTCCAAGTGCCCGAATCACACCAATGGCAATTAAATCGTTGCCGCAAATGACACCAGTAAAATCAAAAGGTGAATTCATATCTCTGATTACCTCGTAAGCATTCTTAACGCTCATCGAGTCCAAATGAATCTTGATAAATTCCGGAGCATCTGCGTCGACAATACTTTCTATCGCTTGTTTGATACCAGTTATTCGATCTACCACTTGAGGAAAGTCTGCCTTGCCCATGATAACTAGAATTTTTCGATGGCCCAGGTCATGTAAATGGGTAAGCGCAAGCGATCCTCCATACACGTCATTTACTGCAACGCTGCACGCTTGAAGACCTAGTGGGAATCTATCAACCAGGGCTAAGCGAATGCCTCGCTCTGCCACATTAGCCAGAGTCAGGTTAGATTCACTAACGGGTGTTATTAGAATTCCCTCAACATTTTGTCTTGCAAGAACATCTAAGTACTGCACTTCTTTCTGAGCGCTACCGTCGGTATTGCATAAGATAACCACGTACTCTGATGCGTAGGCTGCGTCGTTAACACCTTTAGCTAGATCTGTGTAGAACGGATTAGAGACATCGGGTAGGACTAACCCAATCACTCGGTTTCTGCGAGACCGAAGGTTGCGGGCAGATGCATTTGGTACGAACTCCAACTCTTCGATAACCTTCTGAATTCTTTGCAGGGTACTTGAAGCCAATAGCTCTGGGCGGTTGATGGCATTTGAGACGGTACCGAGTGAAACTCCGGCCAACTGAGCAACATCTCTGATATTTGCCATGAGTGCCCCTTTGGATGAGAAAAAAGCTAATTGAACATAGTCATTGAACAATCGGCAGAATACATTGATTTCAATTAAAACCAATAATCACTCTTTCGTCAAAATTAAAATTGCCCGAGTGGATTGACTCAATTTCCAACTACTTATAGCCTTAACCTTCGTTAAAACGATTCAAGGAGCAATCATGGAAAGAGTTGGATTTAGGCTTAAAGTTCGCCTCGAAAAAATGGATGAGTACGTCGCTCGACATGCTGACGTCTGGCCCGAAATGCTTGAAGCGTTGAGCTCAACCGGATGGAAGAATTACTCAATATTTCTTGACCGCACCGATGGCACGCTATTTGGATACTTCGAGACCGAAGACGTACAAGCATCTCGTGACGGTATGTCAAAAATGGCAATTAATGCAAAGTGGCAAGAAGATATGGCGCCATTCTTTGTAGACCTTGGTGGAGCCCATGCAGATCGCGCTTCGACAAACCTTGAACAAGTCTTCTTCCTTCAGTAACAAATAATTAAAGGAGATCGAAATGGCAACAAAGGCAGAGGCGAAGAAGGTTCTTGACCGACTTCAAATAGAGACGCCCTCCTGGGCATACGGCAACTCTGGTACGCGCTTCAAAGTTTTTGGTCAGCCGGGAGTGCCACGCGATCCCTTTGAGAAAGTTGAAGATGCAGCACAGGTTCACAAGTACACCGGTGCTGCACATAGCGTCGCACTTCATATCCCTTGGGATAAAGTCGAGGATTATGCCGCCTTTGCCAAGCACGCTAAAGATCTCGGCGTAGTTCTTGGAACGATTAATTCAAATACATTCCAAGATGATGATTACAAATTAGGTTCTGTCTGCCACCCCGATAAGAAGGTCCGTGATAAAGCTATCGCTCACCTTATTGATTGCATCGACATCATGGATATCACTGGATCGCAAGATCTAAAGTTGTGGTTCGCCGACGGAACAAACTACCCAGGTCAAGACAATATTAGTGAGCGCCAAGATCGCTTATCTGATGCTTTACAACAGACCTATAAGCGCTTAAGCGATAACCAGCGAATGCTGATCGAATACAAATTCTTCGAGCCTTCTTTCTACACAACAGATATCCCTGATTGGGGCACTTCTTACGCACACTGCCTCCAACTAGGTGAAAAAGCGATGGTCTGTGTAGACACTGGCCACCATGCACCAGGAACAAATATTGAATTCATTGTTGCCTCGCTACTACGTGCGAAAAGGCTTGGAGCTTTTGACTTTAATTCACGTTTCTACGCCGATGATGACTTGATTGTTGGCGCCGCAGATCCATTCCAACTCTTTCGTATTCTCCACGAGGTAAACATCAACGGTGGATTCGATGTTGGAACTCCGGTGTCATTTGTGCTCGATCAGTGCCATAACATCGAAGCAAAAATCCCGGGCCAGATTCGCTCAATTTTGAATGTACAAGAGGCAACTGCAAAGGCTCTTCTTGTTGATCAAGTTGCTCTTAAGGCCGCACAAAAAGAGGGTGACGTCCTTGAGGCCAATGCGGTCTTGATGGATGCATATAACACCGATGTACGCCCATTACTTGAGGAGTGGCGCACAGATAAAGGTATTGATCCAAATCCAATGAAGGCCTTTAAGGCATCTGGTTATCTCAAGAAAATTGCTGATACACGAGTTGGCGGAAATCAAGCTGGGTGGGGTGCATAATTAAAAAGATATCTGAGCTAACTCCTGTAGTTGAGCAACTGATTGCTAGATCTCACCGATTGGGTGCAGATCCTAGGGTCACAAATTACGCAGGGGGTAACACTTCTGCCAAGGGGAGCATTACCGATCCGATCACAGGTAAAGAGACGACACTTTTATTTGTGAAAGGTTCTGGTGGCGATTTAGGTACCCTCACTGAGCAAGGGTTAGCCGCGCTCTATGTAGATAAGCTCAATGATTTAAAGAACGTATATGTGGGCGAAGACCGTGAAGATGAGATGGTCGCTTTATTTGATTACTGCTTATTCGGTAAAGGTGGAGCCGCACCAAGCATCGATACCGCGATGCATGGACTAGTAGATCAATTGCATGTTGATCATTTGCATCCTGATTCAATCATTGCATTTGCCACCTCTGCAGATGGTCCAGCTTTAACAAAGGCCTGCTTTGGCGATGAGATCCTCTGGGTCGATTGGCGCCGGCCGGGTTTTGAGCTGGG
>CANLHC010000088.1 GCA_947490625.1 Candidatus Nanopelagicaceae bacterium | reverse complement strand
CACAATTGCGACCCCACAGGGCTACAGTCAGCCTAGAAACCAGGCTGGCCGAGATGTTTGGAGGTTCTCATGAGCGAAGATGATAACCATGACGACATAGTCACCGAAGAGATGCTCTGGGATCGAATCCCACAGACAGAAGGCCAAGATCGCGCAGAGACGTATTACGAACTCAGCGCTCGCATCTTTGCCCGTGGTCAATACGATGAAGCGCTCGCATTAGCTGAGACGGCGCGCGATATTTACTCAGAGATGGGCGCTAGCGCACCCAGCGAAGGTTTAGCTCAGGCATATTCTGCCATTGGATACAACCTTAATCAGTTAAAGCGCATTGATGAAGCAGCAACTGCAATGAGTAAAGCGGTTGAACTTTTGCGTGAGAGTAAATCACCTATTGCGCTGGAACTTGCCTGCACCTTAGGCGAGTGGTGGTACAGCTCAAAGAAATATAGTGAAGTGATTGCAACGATGTCAGAGTGCGCGCAAGAACATCTCGTTGATGGAAACCAGATGGGGGCCGCCAACGATCTTCACTTGCTCGGAATGGCATATCGCGAACTTAAGCAATACACCGAAGCGCTCGAAGCATTTAAAGAGGCACGTGGAATTTTCAAGTCAGAGAAAGAAGTTTTACACGTTGCACGTTGTGATCAGAAGATCGCTTCTTGTTATAACTGGCTCGGAGACGGTGAGAAAGCACTTGAAGCATCGCGCAAAGCGGTGGATGTATTTGAGACGGCCCACGATCACCGCCGCGAAACCTTTGCACTCTTTGAATACGGTAAGGCTGAAATTCTTCTAGGCAAGCTCGAAGAAGGCCTCAATACACTCGATGGCGTTCTTCAAATCATTGCCGACGATGAGCCAAAAGACTTTGAATTTATTGTAGATATCGAAAGCCGAATGGCTGATGTGATGCGCGCTCTGGGCAGAGTAGAAGAAGCTGCCGAGATTGAGCGACGTTTAACTGCAGTGCGCGATACCTTATCTGACGGAGAACAAGAACCGCTTGGTAATTAGTTTGGGAAACTAGTTTTCTATACTTGCCGTGGCAAGTGTTGCAACGCCCAGTGATACATCGCAATTGCACCCGCTGCGGATGCGTTCATAGATCTAGTTGATCCATATTGTTCAATCGCGTATAGAACGCTACATATTTCGATACCTTCATCTGACATCCCGGCACCTTCTTGCCCAAATAGCAGTACGCACTTTTCAGGAAGTGCAGCACCCTCTAAATGTTTGGAAGATGGAACGTTATCTATGCCGATGATTGGAAGGTCATTTTCGGCGCACCACTGTGCGAAATCAGCGATCGTTGGGTGGTGAATGACAGTCAAGTAACGATCAGTGACCATTGCACCGCGCTTATTCCAATCGCGCTTTCCTACGATATGCACAGCACTGACATTGAAAGCATTTGCAGTTCTCACAACAGAACCAATATTGAGATCGTGCTGCCAATTTTCAATTGCAATTTGTAATCCATGACGTTTGGTGTTCAAGTCAGCGACAATCGCTTCAACGCTCCAGTAGCGATAGTGATCTAAGACATTTCTTCTATCGCCATTTTCAAGTAACTCTGGATCGTATTGATCTCCAGTCGGCCAAGGCTTTTCATGAGGCCCCACGCCTACAACAGGAAAGAATTCTCCTGGGCCGATAGTTGCTGGGGTCTTTATTTCCATGTGATCACCCTAAACTAGGAGTGCGTAAACACATATTAACCATTTGAATGGAGTCATCGTGAAGGTCGCCTTTTACATCGCATTTGCCGTACATCTTCTGGCAATTCTTGGAATTCTTGCCCTCTTAGTAATCTCATTTAAGAAGAGCCCGCGTGCGCTCAACCCAGGAGTTCTCCATGCAACCGCGACCGCATTGCTCGCTGGAATCGTGATGGTATTTACCTGGTCTGGTGGCCATGACACAGAGATCAATCATATGAAGGTTGGCATCAAGTTTTTGATCGTACTAGCACTACTTGTCATTGGTTTTGTCAACGTCAAAAAGAAGAGTTATTCAACGAAAACTTTTGCAGTGATGTTAGGGCTTACAGTTACTAACATTCTCATCGCATACGGTTGGCGTTAATTTCCTCATCATGAAAAAACTGATTGGCGTAGCTGTCTCTGCATTATTCTGCGGAGTTCTTTTTGGTACGCCGTCTACGGCCTTTGCCCCTGAACGCGCAACGACCGTTTTTTCAAATTTAGCAAAAGATCCAGATCTAAGAAATCCATCGGTGATCTTGATTGATGCAAGTACAAAAGAAGTACTCTTTGAATCAAATTCATTTGCAGCCCGAAAACCTGCTTCCACACTTAAACTTCTGGCCGGGGTATCGGTTGCAAAGTATCTTGATCCCAAGATGCGTTTTCAGACTTCATTATCAATAGCTACTGAAGAGAATGCAGTTGTGATCCAGGGAGATTTAGATCCATGGGCAACCTTTAGCGCATACAACGCAAAGCGCTTAGGCCAGACCTCGCTGAAGTATTTGGCTTATCGTGCCCACGTTGAGCTAGAGGCGCAGGCTGGTGCTCCGGTGAAGAAGATGACGTTGTATTACAACGGTATATATGACAGTGAAGCCAAGAATATGAAGGTCTACTTAAAGAGTAAAAAAGTTTTCGTGACAGTAAAACCGGTCAATGCGGTGGAAGCTCAGAACTTAGTCTCTGAACCGGTGATGAATAGCATTTCACCTACTGTTCTTCAGATGACTTATTACTTCATGAAATGGAGCGATAATATTTTATCTGAACGCATGGCTCGCCTTGCTGCAAAATCTGCTGGATATGAGCAGAACACAAGCGGAATCCGTGCAGTCTTTAGAAAAGTACTCAGCGAGATGGAGATCGACTCCTCGAAGTTGGTAGTTAAAGATGGCAGCGGGCTTTCACACGATAATCGCGTGAGCGCAAAGCTATTAGGTGATGTGCTTCTTAAGATTTACGACAACCCTGAATACAAATTAGTGGTCGATAGTCTGCCTTCAGGTGGAATTAGTGGAACGCTTAATGAGCGCTTTATTAAGACTGCCCCGCAAGCAATTGGTTTAGTTAGGGCAAAGACAGGAACTCTTAATGGGACTGTTACATTGGCAGGATATGTTGAATCAGAAGATCGGGAATATATCTTTGTAGTTATTGCCGATCGCCTCAGTCGCAGTTATTCGGCATCGAAAGTGGCTAGAGATACGCTTGATCGCTATCTAGGAAAAATTGCTCTTCCGCTATTACCGGCTCTCCCTGTCGAAGAGAGCGCTACCGTTGTTAGTTCGATAACACCTTAATTGAACCGCCATAACAGGCCACCCACGTGTTCTGCGTTATCGAATCAAAAGTGACTCCGATTGGTTCATTACATACTCGTATGTTCTGAATTACCTTCAAATCAGAGGTGCGTACTTTAGACATTGTGCCGCTGCCATAGTTCACGACATATAGGGCCGAGCCATCATCTGAAATCGCAAGACTACGTGCAGCTTTACCGGTTGAAACAGTCTTCTTTAATCTGTTCGAGACCAAATCCCATGCTGCGACCTTGCCCGAGATATTGAGTGTGACATAGAGAGTTTTTTCGTCAGGGGAGAGAACGACGGCACGCGGGTTAGATCCAACCGGAATAAATGTTTTTGAAAAATCTCTCAAATCAATTCGATGAATTCCTGATCCACCCATTTCAGCGATGTAGGCATAGATACTGGATCTATCGATTGCTATTCCTCGAGGGTAGCGGCCAATCTTTAGGGTTTTAACCGACTTTCCACTGTCAACTGAGATCACGGTAACTGTGTATGAACACCAATTACTTACCAAAATATATTTGTTATCTGGCGTTACTTGGACAACCTTCGGAACTGATCCGACTGGATAGACGGCATCAATTGTGTAGTTATCAAGGTTTACTCGACTAAGAAAACTTGTGTCATATCCATTTGATGGACTGCACTTATCGGTGCCTTCTTTGTTGAAGCCTTTTCCATACATGGCATAGTTGGAGAAATACAGATATTTGCCATCGGGGCTAAACGCACCCTCAACAGGTGCTCCTTTATATGTTCCACTATATTTTTTAAATCCAAAATCAGAGAGTCGGACAGTATCTGGAATCGTAGCAACCAGAGTGTTTTTGGTGCTGTCATAGATTGTGACTGAATGGCGATACATCATGTTATGCGCGCT
>CANLHC010000087.1 GCA_947490625.1 Candidatus Nanopelagicaceae bacterium | reverse complement strand
CCTAAGGTTAATTTCTAAGAAATTATGTCATCGAATTTTCGTAGCGCAGAGGGAGCAAATAAGCGTAAAACTTATTTTCTCCTTGCCGCCATGGGCGGATTAACCTGGTTAATCGCCTACGCTGCGCTGACATATTTTGGCGCAGGAACAACATCATTTATCGTGCCGATTGCAGTTGGCATCTCACTAATTGGCGTGTGGGGCTCGTATTACGGTTCAGATAAATTAGTTCTGACAATGACGGGTGCACATGTCATCACGCGCGAAGATAATCCCGAACTCTTTAACCTGGTTGAAGAAGTAGTCATAGCAAGCGGACTTCCAATGCCGAAAGTTGCGATCGTCAATGACACCGCACCTAATGCTTTTGCTACTGGTCGAGATCCAGATCATGCACTCATTGCATTTACCACTCGTATTCTTGAAGTGATGGACCGTGACGAGTTACAAGGCGTTATCGCACACGAGATGGCACACGTTGCTAACCGCGACACTTTAGTTTCAGCGGTAGCTGCAACAACTGCGGGAGCGATCGCAATGCTCAGTGACTTTATGGCACGCATGATGTTCTTCGGTGGCGGAAGAGATCGACGAGATGGGAATTCAAATCCAATACTTCTCGTGGTTTCTCTTCTCATCATGATCTTGGCACCAATTGCTGCGATGATGCTGCGCAGTGCAATTTCTCGCAGACGTGAATCTTTAGCAGATGCTACGGCAGTCTCATTTACTCGCAATCCTGCCGGACTTCGTCGCGCCCTTGAAACACTTGCCACAGATTCAACTGTTGTGCGTCAGCGATCAAATGCTGTTGCACATATATGGATTGAATCTCCGCTAGATGGCAAAGCGGTTTCGAAACTTTTCGCTACCCACCCACCGATTGAAGAACGAATTGAAACACTGCGTGCGATGGAGTCTTTAGGTCCACAGCAGTAAGAAAAAGGTGTGAGTTAGCGCCACTTTGTAGCGAGTGAGAAGCCAATTGCGATAAAGGTAAAGCCAATGAGCATGTTCCAGACTTGAATTCCGGGAACGGGATAGCGCTGCTGGGTGACGTAGAAAACTACAATCCATAAGAGGCCGATGAGGAAGTTTGCGATCATCACAGGAGCAAGCCAGGCAGGGCTCTCTAACGGAGCATGTGGCTCTTCCATATGTTGCTGCTCGTCATGAGCATGTGACTCTTGGACTTTCTTACGCAACTTCGATTTAGGCATGGCCTCAGATTACACGGGCAAGGGGCGATAGCGCCACATCGCCAGAATCGGGGGTAATAGGTAAGAATGGAGCCATGACTCGCATTCTCGTCGTCGATAATTACGACTCGTTTGTCTTTAATTTGGTGCAATACCTCCAACAGTTAGGTGCTGAGTGCACCGTTGTCCGCAACGATGAGGTTGAGGCATCCGAGGCGCGAAATTTTGATGGAGTGCTTATCTCCCCGGGGCCTGGAACTCCAGAAGAGGCTGGCATCAGCGTTGCCATGATTCATTACTGCGCGCAGAATTCAATTCCACTCTTTGGTGTGTGTTTAGGCCACCAAGCTATCGGTGTCGCTTTTGGAGCAACTGTTTCCAGGGCTCCCGAACTTTTGCATGGCAAGACCTCACTTATTCAACATAATGGAGCAGGAGTCTTAACAACTCTGCCAACACCATTTACCGCAACTCGTTATCACTCACTTGCAGTAGAAGCGCACACTATCGGAGACCAATTAGAGATCACCGGTAGAACAGAGTCGGGTGTTGTTATGTCAATGCGACATAAGAGCCTGCCAATCGAAGGCGTGCAATTCCATCCTGAATCAGTTCTTACCGAACACGGTCATCTTATGTTGGCAAACTGGTTAACAGCGTGCGGGGATAAAGAAGCGCTCGCAAAGTCAGTCGGTCTTGCACCAGTACTTGGTAAAGCTTAAGGCGCGCGATTAATTGTAATTGTTACTGAATTACCAATTGTTTGCGTAGTACCAGCTTCAGGAGCCTGACGAATGACAACACCAATCGGTTGAGTTGAGTCGTAATCGTAAAATTCTTTAATGAGAAAGTCTGAATTAAAGAGAAGTGTTTTGGCTTGGATTGCTTCAACTCCAACAAGATCTGGAACTTCAACTTCACCATTTGCAATTGTCAGAATTACTCCAGATCCGGCAGTAATTGATGAGCCGGCAAGTGGAGTAACTTCCAAGACCGTGCCTTGTGGTTCATTTGATGAGGTAGCAATTGTTTGTGACACCACTAAGCCAACAGCGGCTAGCGCTGCGCGTGCATCGGTGAGATCAAGGCCAATCAGCCCATCAGGAACAATCGCATCTCCTGGACCATCAGAGATAGTGAGAACAACTCCTGAACCTGGAGGAACATCACTTGATGCAAGCGGAATCTGGCTTGCTATTCGCCCGGCAGGAATTCGCGGGTCGTGTGCACGCGTGACTGTAACAACGTATTCACTGAGCGCTTCACGTGCTTGATCTTCAGTTAACCCAATAACGTTGGGAAGTTCAAAGCCAACACTTGGCTCTGATCCTCCATTTACAGAAAGCCCCACAATCGCTAAAAGTGATGCGATCAAGACAGAGACACCGGCGATGATAAAGCTACGTCGCTGGAAAGGATGTGCGCGTGCAATTTTTGTGGTGACTTGGACGCCATCTCGTAAACGTTTGAGATCTGCCAACATAGAGAGTGCATCTTGATAGCGCGCATCTGGACTCTTGCTCAGCGCGACAGCAAGGACTGTCTCAACATCAGCCGGTAAATCAGGCTGAATCGAACGCGCAGGCGGGAACTGCCCTGATACGTGTTGCAGTGCAATCGAGACTGGAGTCTCTCCAGTAAATGGAGGGCGTCCTGTAAGAAGTTCATAGAGTAGACAACCGGTTGAGTAGAGATCACTTCGTGCATCTGCAACTGAACCCTGTGCTTGCTCAGGCGATAGATATTGCGCTGTGCCGACAATGTTCCATGTACTTGTAAGCGTTGCTCCTAAATCATCGATCGCTCTAGCGATGCCGAAATCCATCACCTTTACATCACCGTTACCGGTAATCATGATGTTGGCAGGTTTTATATCGCGGTGAACAATTCCGCGCATATGAGAGTAATCAAGTGCTTCGAGGACTCCTATGACTATTTCGAGTGCGCGATCACATGCAACGCGTTCACCGGCGTGAATAAGTTCGCGCAAGGTATGCCCAGTGACTAACTCCATAACAATGTACGGAGCAGGATCTTCGCCGGAGTCATAGACAGCGACAATGCCTGGGTGATTTAAACCGGCAGCTGCTTTTGCCTCTTTCCTAAAGCGCGCGACAAAGGAAGGATCCTTTGCTAAATCGCTACGAAGGATTTTGACAGCGACTTCGCGCGACAAGCGTTGATCTTGTGCGGTGTAGACATCGGCCATTCCGCCCGTGCCAATCATTTGGCCAAGAAGATAACGATCTCCCAAGAGTTTTGCGATCATAAGAGCGCCGTTCCGAATAACTCAAGGCTTTCATCGTGGGGTTGCCCAGCGACAATATCGGCAACAATGACAGTGACATTATCTGGAGCACCTTGTATATATGCAGCATCAACAAGGGCGGTTACCGCCTCATCTGGGGAAAGCGATTGCACCAGAGAGAAAATCTTTTCATCATCGAGAACCCCTGAAAGCCCGTCGCTGCAGAGAATAAATCGATCAGAGTCGCGAGCTTCAAATAAATGTAGCCCAATAGATAGCGTGCCAGCGCCCATGAGCGCTTGGGTCAACATAGATCGTTGCGGATGTTCTGCCACATCTTTGGCGGCAATTGTTCCGGCGGTTAACAACTCTTGCATCACAGTGTGATCGACACTTAATTGTTCTATCGCTGACCCTTGAATTCGATAGAGTCGCGAATCTCCGACATGAAGAAGAGCTAATTGGTTGTTGCGAATAAAGAGAGATGTGAGAGTTGTACCCAATCCAACCAAATCCGGATCTTCATCACTGGCCTCTTTCAGCGCTTCATCAATATCGTCAATTGATGAGTTAAAGAGATCATCTGCTGAATCGTGATCAACTTCTTGATCTAGAAAAATCGCTGCTCTACGAGCGAGAACTAAGAGTGCAATCGACGATGCGACTTCACCGCCTGCATGTCCACCCATTCCGTCAGCAACTGCAAGTAGACGTGGATGAGTGAGCGCCCCATCTTCATTTCCATTACGAA
>CANLHC010000086.1 GCA_947490625.1 Candidatus Nanopelagicaceae bacterium | reverse complement strand
CAGCTTTCAACAATTTTGCCACAAGCGTTAGATGAGATTGAAGCAATCGCAAAGGGCGGCGGCGTTGAAGGTGTAAAGACTGGTTTCCGCGATCTTGATCTACTGACACATGGATTGCATCCCGGAAATATGATTGTTCTTGCAGCTCGTCCTGCGGTTGGAAAGTCAACGCTCGGTCTTGATATCGCACGCCATGCATCGATTCATGAGAATAAAACTTCTGTGATCTTCTCTCTGGAAATGTCGAAATCTGAAATCACGATGCGTATGTTGTCGGCTGAGGCGCGCGTAGGATTGAACAGTATTCGTTCAGGACAACTCAGCGATGATGATTGGGCAAAGTTAGCTCGCCGTATGGGCGAAATCTCCGACGCCCCACTCTTTATCGATGATTCACCTAACCTTTCGATGATGGAGATTCGCGCAAAAGCGCGCCGCCTCAAGCAACGACATAACCTGCAGCTTGTTGTGATCGATTACCTGCAGCTGATGACATCAGGAAAGCGTGTAGAAAATCGCCAACAAGAGGTCTCTGAATTCTCTCGCCAACTTAAATTGATGGCGAAAGAGCTCGATGTTCCAGTGATTGCTATCTCACAGCTCAATCGTGGTCCTGAGCAGCGTACAAATAAGGTGCCCATGCTCTCTGACTTACGTGAATCTGGTTCGATCGAACAAGATGCTGACGTAGTTATCTTGCTGCACCGAGAAGATATGTATGACTCACAGAATCGCCAAGGCGAGGCAGATCTTATTGTTGCAAAGCACCGTAACGGCCCTACCCGAACAATTACCGTAACAGCGCAACTTCACTTTGCGCGCTTTACCGATATGGCATCTAACCCAGGATCAGGACGCGACTTCACCTCATCACAACCATCAGATTTTGAACAACCATCATCACCTGGTGATGGTGGATGGAACGAATAGTTATTGAGCGCTCGTCGCCGCAATCTTTGCTTTATCTGCAAGATAAATTCCAACAAGGACTATCGCAGCGCCACTTAATTGAATAGGCGCCCAACTTTGTGCAAGCCATACCCAAGCAAAGGCTCCAGCAAGGACCGGCTCCAGCATTCCCATCACACTTGCAGTCGATGGTGCCATTCTCCGCAAGCCACCAATGACAAAGAGATAAGGAACGATTGTTCCCATCACGATAATCCAGGCGATTAATACCCACCCAGGAAGAAACGTTCCATCAAAAACTCCTTGCAGATTCATCTTCATCGTAAAGATTTCAAATGGGAATTGCCAGACCGGCATGACAAGAACCCATGTAAGACCGGCCATACCCAGACCCCAGACCGTCATCGATTGTGCAGATCGCGACTGACCAACTTTGGAACCAACGAGAAAGTAAACAGCGAGTGCAAAGGCTGAAAGCAGTGCACCAATAATTCCGAGCAGATCAAAGATGAGACCATCCCACACCTTTGCAATAAAGATCAGACCCAGGAATGAGAGTGCGATACCGCTCCACATAGCTCGCGGCACATCTTTCTTCTGCACAAACTTAATCCATAGAACAATCCAGATCGGTGCGGTGAATTCGATAATCAGGACAAGGCTTAAAGGGACACCGCGCTGAATTCCGAGAAAATAACCGGCCTGTACCGCAGCAAAACCAATAATGCCTAAGAGAATGAGGGTGGGAATCTCTTGTCGAGTCGCACCGAGTGATTTTCTATCTCGCAACAGAACGAGAAGAAATATAAGTGTAAAAGCGCCAATGCAGCGAACTTGGGTGAGGCGAAACGGTGACAAATGGTCTAAGACCACCGTCGAAATCACTCCATTAAAAGAGAAGAAGAGCGCACCTAAAATTAGGTAAATCTCACCACGGAAGCGATTAAGCATTCCGTAAGGGTATCTGATTAGAAAGCGTTCTCTGAAATCTCCATGATCGCACTATCTGTGGCTTCAACGATCTTGCGATCTGCTGTGATGTGTGGAAGGTAATTGGCGACAAAGAAGTGAGCCGATGCAATCTTTCCTTCATAGAAAGCAGCATCTTTTCCTGCACCCTCTGCGATTTTTGCAGATGCGATATCAGCTTGGCGCAGTAAGAGCCACGCGGTGATGATGTCACCGACTGCCATCAGTACGCGAGAAGTATTAAGACCCACCTTGTAAATCTCATCGGCCTTTTCTTGTGATGCCATCGCATGGCCGACAAGTACTCCGACCATGCCTTGCAGATCACCGAGAGCTTTAAGGAGAGCCTGCTTCTGTACATCATGTACGCCGCCAGTTGCGGCAAATGCGCCAATTTCTTTTCCAAGAAGTCCCAGCGCCATTCCACCATCTTTTACAACTTTACGGAAGAAGAAATCTAAACCTTGAATTGCCGTTGTTCCTTCATACAAGGTATCGATCTTGGCATCGCGAACATATTGCTCAATCGGCCAGTCACGTGTAAATCCGGCGCCACCAAATGTTTGTAGCGATTCGGTTCCTAGTAGCGTCCATGATTTCTCAGAACCAAAACCTTTAACCACAGGAAGCAAGAGATCATTAAGCGCCTCCATCTTGGCTAACTTATCTTCATCGCCAGCCTGACGTGCGAGCTCGATCTCATCTTGAATTGATGCGGTGTAGAGAACAAGTGCACGCATCCCTTCTGAGTAAGACTTCTGCACCATCAGCGAACGACGCACATCTGGGTGGTGAATAATGCTGACGCGAGGTGAGGCTTTATCGTTCATCACCTTCATATCTCCACCTTGAATACGCTGCTTGGCATAGAGCAAAGCTTGTTGGTATCCAGCAGAGAGGGTTGCAATCGCCTTCGTTCCCACCATCATGCGGGCAAATTCAATAACCTTAAACATTTGTGCGATACCTTGGTGAACATCGCCCAAGAGGTATCCAACAGCTGGTTCTTTCTCTCCTAAATTAACTTCACATGTAGCTGAAACATTGAGGCCCATTTTATCTTCAAGTGCCGTTACATAAACCCCATTGCGCTTTCCTAGCTCGCCAGTTTCAAAATCAAACATGAACTTCGGAATCAAGAAGAGTGAGAGACCCTTTGTTCCTGGTCCACCGCCCTCACGGCGTGCGAGCACAAAGTGAACAATGTTGTCGTAGAAATCAGCGTCACCTGATGTGATGTAACGCTTTGTTCCGGTGATGTGCCATGTTCCATCTGGTTGCTCGACAGCCTTACTGCGACCGGCACCAACATCAGAGCCTGCATCAGGTTCGGTTAACTGCATCGTCGCACCCCAGTGGCGATCAACCATAAGCTTTGCAATTTTCTTCTGTTCATCAGTGCCAAGAAGATGTGCAACATGTGCAAAGGCATAACCAGATGCGTAGATATGAATTGCAGGATTTGATCCAAGAACCATCTCGGCAATTGCCCAACGAACAGATGGTGGAATTTTTAGGCCGCCAAGTTCTACCGGCGCATCAACGCGCCACCATTCACCATCGATATAAGATTTGTATGATTTTTTAAAACTCTCTGGCAAAGTGACATTGCCCGTCTCTTTATTAAGTTCGGCCCCAATGCGATCACCCTCAACAAAAGAATCTGCGAGATCGTTCTCACACATACGCTTTACTTCTTCAAGCATGCCCACAGCAGTCTCGCGGTCGATATCCGAATATAAAGAAGTTCCAAGAACCTTCTCTCGACCCAAGAGATCAAAGAGGCAGAATTCGATGTCGCGGAGGTTGGCTATGTAATGTCCCATGGCGATATGGTGCTACCCGCCAGTAACTTATGCAAGTTGTGGCTTCTAGTGATTTTTGCGCCGTGGGAGATAGGCTCGCGCCGTGCTACTTAGTGATCGCGATATTCGCGCAGAGATCGAGGCTGGGCGCGTAGGCGTCGAACCCTTCCATGAGGCGATGATTCAGCCCTCATCAGTTGATGTCCGACTCGATAAGTTCTTCCGCGTCTTTGAAAACCACAAGTATTCGGTGATCGACCCATCCCTCGAGCAGCCCGAGCTGACTCGCGAAGTCATCGCCGACGGCGCTGAGCCATTTATCTTGCACCCAGGCGAATTCGTTTTGGCCAGCACCTATGAAGTCATCACATTGCCAGATGACATCGCCGGTCGCCTAGAAGGAAAGTCTTCTTTAGGACGTTTGGGTTTACTTACACATTCAACGGCTGGATTTATTGATCCAGGATTTTCGGGTCATATCACTTTAGAACTTTCTAATGTGGCAAACCTGCCCGTGAAATTATTTGCAGGCATGAAGATTGGTCAACTCTGTCTGATCAAACTTTCATCTCCGGCCGAACACCCATATGGAAGCGAGAAGTACGGTTCGCGCTACCAGGGTCAGCGTGGCCCAACTCCAAGTCGTTCCTTCCT
>CANLHC010000085.1 GCA_947490625.1 Candidatus Nanopelagicaceae bacterium | reverse complement strand
AAATGAGAATGATGCGAAGAAGACTTTTCTTCGCATTAATTGTTTTATCTTTCTTACTGACATTGATTGGTGCGATTATGCAAACAGTAACGTGGACTCTTCTACTCTTGCCAGTTGCAGGATTTATCTTCTATCTTGCACATGTCCGACATGAGACCAATACCGAGAAAATTGCAAAACGTCGTCGCGACGAACTTCTTCGTACAAACGCCGGTATTTCATCAACTAACTTTGCAGAAGTAATTACACCGCACACCGTAAACGAACACTGGATTCCATTAGCCGAACGCGAAATCACCGGCGTTACGATTCTGCCAAAAGGTAGCCAACAGGCAGCAAGTGAATGGGATCCACAGAGCATTCCTGTTCCCACATATGTTCATGCTGCAAAGGCAGTTCCGTCTAAGCGCGTGATTGATCTAACGGAACCAGGCAAGTGGAGCGAGGAGCAGGAGCGACTAGAGCGAGAAGCGCTCGCTGCTGCAGCACCGTCGCGCGATCAAATCTTTGATCAGCAGTTAGCAGAAGAGGCAGTTACTCGACTTCGTGAAAATCGCGCAGCTGGAGAGTAGAAGCTGTTAAATCCAGCTCGGTAGCCACATTCGCGAATACCACGCGTCGTAGGTCATGACATCTCCCACAAATATAGGGAGAAAATAGAGGAAGTTAAAAAAGACCACTAGTGCAAAGGCCGTTGCGGCAATATTTCCCCACCGTTGATTCTGCGAGATAAGCCAGCGTGCGCAGTACACAATTGCCAGAATGAGAAACGGTTGAAAAATAATTGAGTAGAAAGAGAAGACTGTTCGCTCATCAAAGGCAAACCACGGCAGATAACCAGCAGCGATACCCATAACAATGATGGTGGAAGCAGGCTCCATCCGGTGTTTAACAATTGATTTAATCCAAAAACCAATGACAACAAAGATTGCGATGGCACCGGCCCACCAGAGAAATGGTGTGCCCATGGCGAGAACTTCTTGGGAACATGATGTTGCCCCACACGTCTTCGGTGATTCATAGAAGAACGACGTAGGACGCGACTGTATGAGCCATGTCCATGGATGCGCCTGATAAACATGTTTCTCGCTCAGCCCAGTATGAAAGGAGAGCATCTGTTCGTGATATTTAAAGAAAGATGAGAACGCGTTGGAACCGGCATCTCTTCCCCAACCACGATCTGAAAGAAACCACCCTGACCAGGTAACAATGTAAATGCTGATCGGCAGCAGAGAAAAAGTAAGAACCCGTTCAATAGTTGGACGAATCAGATTACGTCCGGTGTGGTGAGTAAATGCGCGATAGAGAGCGACGGCACCAAAGATTGCGATGAAATAAAGAGCGCTCCACTTTGTACCAAGGGCTAGACCCAGGAAGATTCCGGTTGCCAGATAGTTCTTCCTGATAAAGAAATATGTTGCAGCAAGAATAAGTACCGTGAGGAAGTTATCTAAGAGCGATGTCCGTGAATGAACGAGGGCGAGACCATCTACTGCAGCTAAAAACGTGGCAAGCAGAGTAAGAAAATTTGAACGAAAGAGTCGTTGGGCAATTAAACCAATGAGGATAATCGCAATTGTTCCTGCTACAGCTGTAGAAAATCTCCAGCCAAATTCATTGTCACCAAATATTTGAATTCCAGCAGCAATCAACCATTTTCCAAAAGGTGGATGAACTACAAATTCTGGATCATTTTTTGTTACCTCAACCCCGAAGGCAAGATAATCGCGAGCTGCATCAACGTAATACACCTCATCAAAGACCAGACCTTTGGGCACACTTAAGTTAATGATGCGCAGAAGGAATCCAAGGCCCGCAATCAGATAGATGCCAAGGTAGGTCACAGCGCAAGAGTATGCGCATCCGTAAGTAAAGTGGAGTAATTCCTGAGAAGATAGCCCAATGACCTTAACGTTGGCGGCAACCCCACTTGGTAATCCAGGTGATGCCAGCCCACGTTTAAAAGAAGCGATCGCTAGCGCAGAAGTAATTGCTGCTGAAGATTCGCGGCGCTTTCATCGACTAGCTGCAGATCTTGGAGTCACATTTACAGCCAGAGTAATCTCATTTTTTGATGGAAATGAAACTGCTCGTACAGAAGAAGTTCTGGCACTTCTGCAAAGCGGGAAAAAAGTTCTTGTCGTATCAGATGCCGGAATGCCAACAATTAGTGATCCAGGATTTCGACTGACGCGCGATGCGATCGCACTCGGAATTGACGTTGTTGTTATCCCTGGGCCAAGTGCTCCGACAATGGCGCTAGCACTTTCCGGTCTTGCAACTGATCGCTTCACCTTTGAAGGATTCCTACCTCGTAGCTCTGGTGCGCGACTTGCTCATCTTGAGACGCTTCGATTTGAAGAGAGAACGATGGTTCTCTTTGAAGCCCCACATCGCATTACAGATTCACTGAAAGATGCTGCACAAATTTTCGGTAGCGATCGACAGGCAGCTATTTGTCGCGAGATGACTAAGACTTATGAAGAGACTGTGCGCGGATCACTGCAGGAGCTCATTCTCTGGTCGGAATCAAAGGAGATTTTGGGGGAGATCACCGTTGTTCTTGCTGGAGTTCCAGTGGGGACTGCCGAGAAGACTGCTGAAGAGATCGTTGCTCGAGTGCGTGAATATGAATCTGCCGGAATGGATCGCAAAGATGCCATCTCAACGGTTGCAAAAGAGTGCGAGCTTCCTAAGAAGGTCGTCTACGCGGCTGTCGTTGATGCGAGTAAGTCGTAATAAGATGGCGCACGTGAAATCCTTCTACCTGACAACACCGATTTACTATGTCAATGATGCCCCTCATATCGGGCATGCATACACAACAGTTGCAGGAGATGTACTCACGAGGTGGCATCGCCAACGCGGTGAATCGGTATGGTTTCTTACCGGTACCGACGAGCACGGCCAGAAAGTTATGCGTACTGCTGAGCAGAATAACGCTGCACCGCAGGATTGGGTTGACCGCCTTGTAGCCGAAGCGTGGAAGCCCAATTGGAGCGCGCTGAATATTGCAAACAATGACTTCATCCGCACAACTGAGCCACGACATACAGAGCGAGTGCAGAAGTTTCTACAATCACTGAAAGATTCGGGACACATTTACGCCGGAAAGTATGAAGGTCCGTACTGCGTCGGCTGCGAAGAATTCAAGTTGCCGGGTGATCTGATCGATGCAGATGGAGAGAAACTCTGTCCCATCCATAGTAAGCCTGTTGAAATTGTTAATGAAAACAATTGGTTCTTTAAGCTCTCCGCATTTGCTCAACCACTTATTGATTTATATAAGAATAATCCTGAAGCCTGCCAACCTGAGAGTGCACGCAATGAAGTTCTCTCTTTCCTCGAAGGTGGCGTTTCAGATCTTTCAATCAGTCGATCTACCTTCGACTGGGGAATTCCTGTTCCGTGGGATACCGATCAAGTCGTCTATGTCTGGTTTGACGCTCTCCTGAATTATGCAACGGCAGTTGGACTGACCGATGATCCAGATTCCGAAGGTGGAAAGAAATTCGCACAAACTTGGCCGGCAGATGTACACCTTGTTGGAAAAGATATCTTGCGCTTTCACGCCGTAATTTGGCCGGCGATGTTAATGGCAGCTGGTCTTGCAACACCTCGTAAAGTCTTTGCTCATGGTTGGCTCTTAGTAGGTGGCGAAAAGATGAGTAAATCAAAACTCACCGGAATTGCTCCATCTGATATCACCGATCACTTTGGTGTCGATGCATTTAGATATTACTTTTTGCGTGCAATTCCCTTTGGTAGCGACGGATCATTCTCGTGGGAAGACATGGGCGCGCGATACACATCAGAGCTCGCAAATGACTTTGGCAACCTAGCATCACGCCTTGCAGCGATGATTGAAAAGTATTGTGGTGGAGTAATCCCTGCAGTACATCACGATACTGGCCTCGTAGAAGCGCTCACAACAACTGTTGCAACGGCAGATAAAGCCATGGTTGCCCTTGATTTTCAAACAGGAATTGTTGCCACAATGGATTTCTGCAAGAAAGTTAATGGGTATGTCACTGAAAAGCAGCCGTGGATACTTGCCAAAGATCCTGCTAATAAAGTTGAACTAGAAGAAGTCTTATATAACACCGCCGAATCACTACGTGCTCTTGCAGTTCTTCTGCATCCAGTAATGCCGGCAACAACTGAAATTCTCTGGGACTCACTTGGCGCACAGGCAACACTTGGACCAATCGGTGCACAAAAGGTGAGCGAGATTGCGCAATGGGGGCAATTACCAGAAGGCGCTATCGTGACAAAGACACCGGTGCTATTCCCACGACTTGAGATCAAAGAGTAATTTCGAAATGGCAGATCGCCACAATCGC
>CANLHC010000084.1 GCA_947490625.1 Candidatus Nanopelagicaceae bacterium | reverse complement strand
GCTTCAAAGAATTCTGTCTTTGCCGGACCAAATAACGTTGCCTACGGTGCAACTAAGGCTGATCAGGCCCACCAAGTGCGCCTTTTAGCGGCAGAACTTGGTGAGTATGGAATACGCGTCAATGGAATTAATCCAGATGGCGTAGTGCAAGGTTCTGGAATTTTTGCCAGTGGTTGGGGCGCCAATCGCGCCGCTGTGTACGGAGTTGAAGAAGAGAAGCTAGGAGCTTTCTACGCCCAGCGAAGTATTCTGAAGAAAGAAGTTCTTCCTTCTCACATTGCAGCTGCGGCTTTTACTATCGTCGCCGGAGATCTGTCATTAACTACGGGATTACATATTCCAGTAGATAGCGGCGTCGCGAGTGCCTTCCTCCGTTAATTATGTCAGCGTATGCAGCAATTGATTTAGGCGCTACAAGTGGTCGTGTAGCTGTTGGCGCGATTGTCGATGGAAAAATCACCTTCGATGTTGTTCATCGTTTTTTAAATGAACCGATCATGGATGATGAGCAAGGTTTGTTATGGAATTGGACAGAGCTTCAAAATGAAGTACTAATCGGCCTGGCAAAGGCGCAAGAAAAATATGATCTCACCTCTGTTGGCGTTGATACCTGGGCCGTTGATTATCAACTGATTAAAAGAGGTGGAGATCTCAACCCGCGAGTATTTAGTTATCGTAACCATCGGTTAGATAACGTCATGGAGAGAACCATTGAGCTCCATGGCAAGGAAAAAATCTATAGCGCAACAGGGATTCAGTTCCTTCCCTTTAATACCATTTATCAACTGATTGCAGGAACATCTGTTGGTGAATTTATCGATGTAGAGAAATTCCTCTTGCTCCCTGATGCCCTGAATTACTTGCTGTGTGGAAGCACAACCCAAGAAGTCACAAATGCATCTACTACTCAATTGCTCAATCCCACTCTGCGCGATTGGGATTGGGATCTCATTAGAGATTTAAAGCTGCCCTCCGAGATTTTCCCAGCCCTACATGAAGCGGGTGCGAACCTGGGTAAAATCTCCGGTCACGGAAAGCTCGATGGGATAGAAGTTGTTGCAGTCGGCTCACATGACACCGCATCTGCTGTCGCTGCAGTACCTATGTCTATTCCTGAAAAATCAATCTATATTTCAAGTGGAACCTGGTCACTCGTAGGCTACGAGAAGAGTGTCCCAAACTTATCGAATAATGCCCTGCAGATTAATCTCACTAACGAGCTTGGCGTAGAAGGCACTGTACGTCTGCTGCGTAACGTCATCGGCATGTGGTTAATCTCTGAGTGTCAGAAAGACTGGGCAAGCGCTGGGATGTCAAAGACTATTGACGAATTGATCGCAGATGCGCAGAAGATCCCAGCTAACTCCTTTCTCATAAACCCAACTGACAATAGTTTTCTGCCTCCTGGAGATATGGTCGGACGCATTCGAGATTTCTGCGAACTCAATAGTGTTGCAGTGCCACAAACTCCAGGCGAATTTGCCCGCTGCATATTCGATAGCCTTGCCCACGCATATCATGAGGTTATTCTTGAATTTGAAAAAGTTGAAAATCAAGTCTTTGACAGTATCTTCATCGTCGGTGGCGGCAGCGCAAACCACTTCCTTAACCAGTTAATTGCAAATGTGACAGGAAAAACTGTTACAGCTGGTCCGGTGGAGGCAACGCTTCTCGGAAATATCGGAATCCAAGCTATCTCTGCCGGAGAAATTTCAGGGATACCCGAACTTCGTAAAGCTATCTCTCGATCATTTGAGCAGAAAACGTTTCTCCCAATAAAGTAATCTCGGTTTTCGTCTACCGTGAATTAGAGAACGTTGAAAGTTATTACCTCAGGATCAGAGAGAAGTATCTCGTAGGTTCCGAATCCCAGCTCAATTTTGTTTTCAACTCTCACACCATTGACTCGCAGAACTGAAGTGGCCGTCACTGGAAGATCTAAAACTCCCCTGGCTCCGAATGGAATGACAATTTTTGCGGCAAAGTGTGCGCCATCGATAATCTCCCACTTAATTGATGCGATTCCTAGGGGAGTATCTATCTTCGCCGAAGCGAAGGAGAAACCCTCACCTGGTCGCGGTGCGAAAGTAATGTGGCGATAGCCAGGACTCTTTACCGTCGGAGCAATTCCGGCAACATTACGGTAGACCCAATCGATGACCGCGCCATAGGCGTAGTGGTTGAAAGAGATCATTGAGGTGCCTTCTTGCTGTTCGTGCTCTGTTTCAATCTGGCCTTTATGAATTGAACCATCTTCATAAATCGCATCCCAGCGTTCCCAAATCGTTGTGGCACTCTGATCAACTTGATAGAGCCACGAACGCACCTTACGACGCATCAACATTGTGTACGCGGCAGTAAAGTGGCCGTTTTTCGATAAGGCGTGAAGAATTAATGGGGTTCCGAGGAAGCCAGTTGTGATTTTCCCTTGATCTGCAATGACTTTATCGCTCAAAATCTTGGCAACTGCTGCTCTCTCAGCTTCAGGAACTATTTTAAATTCAAGTGCGATTGAGCAACCAGCTGTTGACTCTTTCGCCTCTTCTCCAAAATGTTGCCAGATATCTTTACGTAAGGTTGCAGCAAGTTCTGTAAATTCCTTGTGGTGCACCGAATCACCGACAAGTGCTTCAATATCTGCGGCCAGTTGCGCAGAATGTGCAAAAAATGCATTAGCTACAAATTGTGCCTTGACTTTAGATGCCCAGGGCTTCTCTATCGGCGCATCAGGGTCACACCAATCACCAAATTGGAACTCTTCAGGGAGAAACTTTTCGCCTTTGCGGCGTTCCGATAATCCCCGGATATAGATTCGGATCGATTCAACTTGCTGCTTTAAGGTTGTCAGGCTTCCAAATGATTCATAGGCAGCCATTGGAACGATGGTTGCAGCATCGGCCCATCCGGCTCGATCGGTAATTATCCAAGAACCCTCTTGCGTTGTAGGTTGCTTCGATAAAATATCTGGGACAACCGCACCAACTGCTCCGTATCGCTTCTGGTCTACTGCAAGATCTACCAGCCAACTTCTCCAGAAAGAGTCGATCTTAAAGAGAGTATTTGCGGTACTTGCAATTGCCTGTGCGTCGCCAGTCCAACCTAAACGTTCATCACGCTGCGGGCAATCGGTAGGAACCGAAACCATATTGTCATAAATTGACCAGACAACATTCTCATGCAGGCGATTAAGCCGAACATCTGAGGACTCGAAAAATCCACGTCGTTGATTTGCTGATGATATTGCAATACCTGTTGCTGAAATGAATGTAGCTGGGCCAGTGACCTCTGCAAATTGAAAACCATGGAAGGTGAACTTCGGTTCAATCACACTTCTGCCATCGTGGCCGAGCGTGTAAACATCAGTTGCTTTTGCAGTACGAAGCGCTTTGGTATGCAGATTTGGCCCTTCTTCGAGAACCTCGGCGTGACGCACGGTGACAACATCGCCTTTCTTGCCATCGACTACGAGGCGGACCCAACCAGAGATGTTCTGTGAGAAATCTAGAAGTGTGCGCTTCTGTGAATCAAGAACCCTCGAAGGAAACTCATGAACCTTGATGGCGCGCGTTGAGATTCGTGGCTCGAGGTTTTCTCGCTTGATTGTATGGATTTCTGGAACTTGCCAAGAGGAATCGTTAAAGCCGGGTAGCTTCCAGCCAATCTGTTCTTTTGTAAAATCTAAATGCGACCCATCATAAATATCACCAAATTGAATCTCGCCAGTAGATACTTTCCAGCTGTTATCAGTAGCGATGACATCTTTACTGCCATCGGTGTAAGTAATCTCTAGTTGTGCCAAGAGCGAGATAGTTGTTCCGTAATTATCATAAACATTTGTGAAGCCAAACTTGCCGCGCTGCCAGCCATCGCCTAGCTCTGCTGCAATGCAATTTGTGCCATCTTGTACTAAACGCGTGACATCGTGAGCTACATATGTGGGGCGATCATCAAATGCCGTCCATCCAGGAGTGAAGTATTCATCGGTGATGTTGACGCCGTTGAGGTAGAGAGTGTGAATACCTTCTGAAGTGGCATACATGCGAGCTTTAGCAACAACCTTCTTTGACGAAAATTCTTTCCTTAAAATTGGCGATGGGGCTGAGTGCAGTGATTGATCTCCGATCGCGCTCCCGATGAAGTTCTTCCCTGATGCAAGACCAGTTTCGAAAGTTGCCAGTGGGCTAAAGTCACTCCACCCGTATTGTGTTGCGACTCGAACGCGTAGGCGGCGAATCTCCTGTGGTTTAAAGATGTGACCTGGAGCCGCAAGTTCAATTTGTTCTGAGCTTGTGACAACAGGTGAGGTGATCACCGAATTGTCCTCACCGATAGAAGAGATCTCATAGGCCAGTTGTGCTGCATCCGGGTGCTCGCTTGCAATTTGCCACGTGAGATACGGGTCAATTA
>CANLHC010000083.1 GCA_947490625.1 Candidatus Nanopelagicaceae bacterium | reverse complement strand
CCATGAAGATTACCAACGTCACTGTCGTTTTAGTCGAACGCCCCGGTTTTTCACCCGCGTTTGTATGGCGGAAAAACATCCCGGGTTCAGATGGCCGAACCACTGGCGCATGGCTGGTTATTGAGACCGATGCGGGTATTACGGGATTTGCGCCTGCTGGACGAGGCGTGATTTTCAACGATTATGTTGACCGCAGATTCCGAGACGAACTCATTGGGCAAGATCCATTACAGCGCGAATACCTATGGGAACGTCTATGGGAGCTCGATCGCATTGAACGATTCCCTGCCGGTCTCATTGGCATTATCGATGTCGCGTTATGGGATATCGGAGGTAAGCAAGCGGGACTACCAATCTATAAATTAATGGGTGGCTTTCGCGAATCTCTCCCATCGTATGCATCAACTGTTACGTATTCATCCATTGAAGAATTTCTTGACATTGCAGATCAGGCTCTAGCACTTGGATATCCGGCAATTAAATTGCACGCATTCGGTGATGCAAAGAAAGATGCGCTGCTGGGCGAAAAGCTTCGTGCTCACGTCGGCGATGATGTCCCATTAATGTACGACGGATCTGCCGGCTTCGATTTGATGGATGCGGTCTATCTTGGAAACGCGCTCTATGATTCTGGCTTTGCTTGGTATGAAGAACCAATGCGCGAATTTAGCATTACTGCCTACAAGTGGTTGGGTGAAAGAGTACGAATCCCATTGCTCTTGGGCGAGGTTACAGATGGTGCGCATATGAGCGCTGGAGACTTCGCAGCAAGCGGCGTTGCCACTGCATTACGCACTAGCACCGGATTGCGTGGTGGTTTCACTGGCGCAATGCGCATCGCGCACCTTGCAGATGCTTATCATCTTCGCGCCGAGGTACATGGAATGGGCCTTGAAAGCGCTCATCTCTGTATGGCTATCAAGAACACCACATATTACGAATCCTTAGTATGGGGAAATCCAATTAAGCTCGAATCACTTCTTGACAGTAACGGAAACGTCCACGGACCTAAGGGCCCAGGCGTTGGATACGAAACACTGTGGGCAGAATCTGGAGTCCCTGCAGGGCTAGAGAAGTTTTTGAAGTAATGCCAAAAATCACCGCCATCGAATCATTCGATGTCCGCTTTCCCACGTCGAAGATGCTCGATGGCTCCGATGCGATGAATCAAGATCCGGATTACTCCGCGGCCTACCTTCGCATCACAACAGATCAACCAGGACTCCATGGTGATTCACTTGTCTTTACTATTGGTCGCGGAAATGATGTACAGATAGCAGCGATCGATATGCTCACGCCAAAGATTGCTGGTCTGAGCGTTGATGATGCATTTGCACGCATCGGTGAAATCACTCGCGAATTAAGTGGCGACAGTCAGATACGTTGGCTTGGTCCAGATTACGGCGTCTTTCATATGGCGGCAGGTGCGGTACTCAATGCCCTATGGGATCTCTTTGCTAAAGCTAAGGGTGTTCCGCTCTGGAAATTACTGAGCGATATGACGCCAGAACAAATAGTTGATGCCATCGACTTTAGGTATATCACCGATGCACTTACTCGTGAAGAAGCTCTCGATATTCTCTATCGTGGCAATGATGCAAAGAAGAGCAATGAAGCAATTCTTCGCAGTAAAGGTCTACCTGCCTATACAACATCACCGGGATGGCTTGGGTATAGCGATGAGAAGATGCTTGATCTCACGCAGAAAGCGCTCGATGAAGGATTTTCTCTCATTAAATACAAGTGTGGAAAATCTATCGCCGATGATCAACGTCGCCTTGGAAAAGTTCGCGCACTCGTAGGTCCAGATTTTCCGATAGCAATTGATGCCAATCAGGTCTGGGATGTCGATGTTGCCATCACATGGATTAACGCCCTGAAAGAGTTTAAATTGCGCTGGGTTGAAGAACCTACAAGTCCTAATGATGTACTGGGTCATGCCAAGATCGCGGCTGCTGTCGCACCCACACAAATAGCAACCGGTGAGATGGCAAGTTCTCGCATTATTTTTAAGCAATTACTTCAAGCGAAGGGATTCTCTGTCATGCAAATTGATGCCACCCGCGTGGCAGGCGTCAATGAGAATCTTGCAAATATTTTAATGGCCGCTAAATTTGGAATTCCTGTCTGCCCTCATGCAGGTGGCGTCGGGCTCTGCGAAATGGTGCAGCACCTAGCGATGTGGGATGCGGTCGCCGTCACAGGACATCACCCTTTGCGCGTCGTTGAGTTTGTGGATCACCTACACCAGCACTTCTTGGACCCAGTCCAGATTTCTGGCGGCTATTACATCGCGCCACAACTTCCTGGCGCAGGAGCACAGATGCATCAATCGAGCATTAATGAGTATTCTTTCCCCAACGGCACATACTGGAAAAACGAGGCACAATCATGAGTAGCGAATTCAAAGGGCTAGTTGCAGTAATCACTGGTGCAGGATCTGGAATTGGATTAGCTCTCTCCAAGCTCTTTCATGAAGATGGTGTGAAGGTTTACGGCCTAGATCTGCACGAGGGTGAAATGAAGCCCTACGCACACTTTATTCAGTGTGATGTTGGAGATACCGCCAGCGTCAAAGCCGCATTCGCCGAGCTTGGAAAGCACACTCAGGTCATTGATATTCTGGCAAACAATGCAGGAATCGGTTCGATTGGTTCTGTTGAAGATGCAACGGATGAAGAGTGGCATCACGTATTAAATGTCAACGTTACTGGCACCTCTCGCGTCAGCGCCGCTGCTATGCCGTTTCTTCGTAAGAGTGAGTGCCCCTCAATTGTTAACTCGAGTTCGATCGCAGCAACTGCCGGTCTTCCAAAGCGCGCCGTCTACAGTGCAAGTAAGGGTGCAGTAATGACACTTACCCTTGCTATGGCAGCAGATCACGTGAAGGAAGGCATCCGCGTGAACTGCGTAAATCCTGGTACCGCAGATACTCCTTGGGTAGCACGTCTTCTCTCAAAGGCAGCAGATCCTGTTGCAGAACGCGCTGCTCTACAAGCACGCCAACCAATGGGTCGCTTAGTAAGCCCTGAGGAAGTTGCTAGCGCAATTGCTTATTTAGCAAGCCCACGTCAATCCTCGACTACTGGCACAATTCTCGCCGTTGACGGTGGAATGCAAGGGCTACGTCTTCCTAAGTAAGCGGTAAGTAAAAACATTCAATAGAGATTGGTGGAGACGGTGAAAAAGAAAGTCACAACTCCTCCTGTCAAGCGGATTCCACGCCGATCGGTGCTCTCTGATGAGATCTACGAGATGATCAAGGCGAAGATCTTTGACTACGAGATTGCCCCGGGCTCCCGCGTCAATATTGATGCTCTTTCAGTAAAACTAGAAGTCTCTCAGACCCCAGTACGAGAAGCTCTTGCCCGCCTTGAATCAGATGGTCTCATCGAGAAAGAGCCACTTAAGGGCTATAAAGCGACTCAGTTGCTGACGATCAAAGAACTCAATGATCTCTTCCAATTTAGATTATTGGTTGAACCATGGGCGGCAGAGCAGGCAGCGAAATTGATTGATAACACTGGCAAGACAGCCCTCAAGGCCGAGATGCAGAGTGCTAAAACTGCAATTAAATTCGCCGACGAGAATCAATATCAGGCACTTTCAGAACATGATTCCCGTTTTCACACCTTGATTTCAAGTATTTCAGGAAATCAGACAATTGCAGACTTTTACGATCGTACACATTGTCACCTTCATCTATTCCGACTCTACATGGCAAATAAACTTCACCTTATTGATGGTGAATCACGCGCAGATTATGTACAAGATCTCTTTGAGCAGTACTACCAAAGCGGATCTGGTCAGTTAGCAATCAAAGAACATGATGCAATTGCGAAAGCGATTTTGGATCAAAACTCTAAGGCAGCTAAAGCAGCAATGCACGCCCACATTGAATCATCGCTGAAGAGATTTTCTCCGGCAGCAGTTGCCGCAAATAGATAAGGCGATTAGCTTGCTATTTAATCGCTCTGCCGTTATTTTATCCTATACGATTTTCCAGAAAAGGAATGGTTGATGCTCTCAAAAATAAAAAGTATTGAAATTCGCGCTTGTCGCGGTGGCGACCAACTTGAAGAGCTCGACACAGTTGCAGCGGTCAAACTTCCAGGTGGATCACGCCCTGACTTCACAGTTGTCACAATCACAACTGAAGATGGCGTGCAAGGAACTTCATTTGGATTCGGCGCGCAAGATGCTAAAGCTGCCGCTGCTGCAATGTCACAGGTAAAGCCATTTTTTATTGGTCGTAGCGCACATGATTCTGCAAAGAATATGAAAGATTTCGAAATGTATGACCGTAGATGGAACCATGTTCCTATCTATGCCTATGCTCCCTTTGATAACGCATGCTGGGATATTGTTGGAAAGATGGCGCATCTGCCTGTCTATAAAGTTCTCGGTGCAGCGCGTGAAAAAGTACCTCTATACGT
>CANLHC010000082.1 GCA_947490625.1 Candidatus Nanopelagicaceae bacterium | reverse complement strand
GAATCGTTCATCATGTACTCACCGCCCAGGATAAAGACCAAGAGAAGCAAGTGGCCAGCAAACATATTTGCAAAAAGACGCAGTGAGAGCGTCAGTGGGCGCACAAGGAAGAATGTCGCTAGCTCAATCGGTGTGAGAAGAATGTAAACCGGCTTTGGAACCCCTGGCATAAATGCAATGTCCTTGAGGTACTTACCAAGTCCATGCTTACGCACACCAACATAGTGAAAAACAAAGAATGAAAAAGCTGCGAGCACATATGGAAAGGCAACATGTGACATTGCAGGGAATTGGAGGAATGGCACAATTCCGAAAATATTGTTGGTCAAGATAAAGACAAAGAGAGTAAAGAGGTATGGAACAAAGCGCATGAATTCGTGGCCGATAATCTCTTTTCCAAGATCGTTACGAACGAATCCGTAGATACTCTCGCCTGCAAACTGGAATTTGCTTGGGACCACAGCTGCTTTACGCGCTGAAAGAATGAAAAATACTGAGATAAGAACAACTGAAACCATGACAAGAAGCACTGGCTTGGTAAACCATTCAACGCCTTCGATTATTGGAGGAAGGTTAAAGTCCTTAGTACCTGGTGGAACGAATCCATCACCTTCGGCACCTGAGAGAACTAACGCGAGCACACAAACTCCTATGACGTAGCAGGGATACCGGGGAAGGTTACAAGCAGGCCAACCTTATGGGGAAAACTCTCGGGTGTGAAATCCACTACGTGAGAAGTCGCCTACTTTTGAGCTAGCTACTTATTCTCGTCCGAAGCGCAGCCAGACGAGATAGATCGCTCCTCCAGCCCCAACAAGCAGGCCTACCAAGGTGAGATAGGTAGTTCCGAGCCAGCGATCTCCAGCCCAGCCGATTCCGCCCCAGAAAAGAAGTCCAGATATGAGATATCCAAAGATTGACCACAGGGCATTTTCTTCCCGATTACCGCTCATCTCAACGACTCCTTCTTACTGCTGGGTTGCTCAAGTGTGGGCCACCATCATCGCCCTTATCCCTGTTGAGGATTTTAAGGCTTAGGCGGCAATGGTAGATGAATTTTCAGGGATAGATAACTCTTTATCTCCCCACCCAGCCAGGCGGCGGTGAGCACAATCGCGGTGATTCCAAAGGAGGTGCGATCAATCACTTCTCGAGAAGTGAATTTGGTGAGGATAAGAAGGAATGCTCCCACCAGCATCACCTTCGCGAAATAGGAGAACATGGCAAATGCCATGGTCGCTATTGGATCTAAATTTCGTGAAAGCTTTGAAATCAGTAAATGAACGAGGAAGAAGATAACGACGACGACTTGTGCGACAAGTGCGCCATAGAAACCGTGGATTCCTTCAAGAACTGAGAAGAGTGCGACGCAGATAATTCCAACAATGATTGTTGGAACCAGAGCGCCTTTCAACATCGTGCTCTCGGTTGTCGAATTGGTTGAATCTTGATTGGACATCAACGCTCCTCAATAACTGGTTTGCCATCTGGATACATCTTTGATTTACCTAAAGAGAACATAACTGTAAAGACAAGTAAGGCAATGGCTGTTAACGCAGCCACCCATATCGGAGCAAACGCTAGAACTGTTACTGGAAAGGCAATTGTTGCAGTCCATAGGTACATGATGAATGCAGTGCGCTGCTGGGTGTTCCCAGCGCGCATAATTCTGTGATGTAAATGTTTTTTATCCGATGCAAAGGGGGATTTACCAGCCTTAAGTCTGCGCAGAATCGCGAGAATTAAATCTGCTAATGGAATTGCAAGAACTGCGAATGGGAGAAGCAGCGGTAACGTGGCAGGGCCAAGTTTCTCGGCAGAGATCGCATTAGGGTCAACTTGGCCGGTGAGTGTGATGGCAGAGGCAGCCAACATCAGCCCCAAGAACATTGAGCCTGAGTCCCCCATGAAAATTGCTGCAGGGTGTGCGTTATGAGCTAAGAATCCTATGCAGACTCCAACAAGTACTGCTGTGATCAACGAAGGCGTACCCGCGCGACTAAAGCCATAGACAACGGCTAAGAGGTAGGCGAAGGCGAAGAAGGCGATACCTGAGATTGCAACAATGCCGGCAGCTAAGCCATCAAGGCCATCAATAAAGTTCACCGCATTAATTGTCACCAGAACAATAAGAACGGTGACAAGTTGTCCAATGCTCGGAGGCAATGTGATGACTCCGTTTATCGGTAACCAGAGAATTTGAATACCAAAGAGCAACAAGATGCCTGCTGCTAGCGCTTGACCGGCAAGTTTTGTGAGTGCATCGAGTTCGAAGCGATCATCGAGCATCCCCAGTGCCACCAAGAAAGTGCCAGCAAGGAAAACACCTTGCGTCTCGCGCCCAAATGATTTACCGACAAGCTCGAGATTATGCACAATGGCAAAGGTGATACTCATTGAGATCCACATCGCAAGGCCACCCCAACGAGGAGTAGGTGTGGTGTGCACATCTCGCGTGCGAATTTGAGCAACTGCGCCAAAACGTACAGCCCAGGTGCGTACAAGTGGTGTGACTACATAACAGAGCGCTGCTGCAAGAAAGAGAGTCAGTAGATACTCACGCATCGCCTTGTCCTAATGTCTATCGCAATTACGCTTGATAGATCGGAAATTGTGCAGTGAGTGCATGGACCTCAGATTTAATCGCAGCATGTGCAGCTGCATCATCGGTCTTAATTGCACGGGCAATCAGGGATGCGATGATCTTCATCTGATCTACTCCCATGCCCTGTGTTGTGGTTGCCGGAGTTCCCACACGAATTCCACTTGTGACAGATGGTGCTTCTGGATCAAATGGGATTGAGTTCTTATTGAGGACAATTCCTGCAGCGCCGCAACGTTCATCGGCAACTTTGCCGTTGACGCCGGTCGCGCGGATATCAATGAGTGCGAGGTGGGTCTGTGTTCCACCAGAAACTGCGCGCATTCCTTCACCTTCCAGGGCGGCGGCAAGTGCTTGCGCGTTAACAATCACATCTTTTGCATACTTTTGATAGGCAGGGGTCGCACACTCAGCGAGTGCGACTGCTTTTCCTGCAACCGCTGACATGATCGGACCGCCCTGCATTCCGGGAAAGACCGCCTTATCCAACGCTGCAGCATGTTCTGCCTTGCTCAAAATCATTCCACCGCGAGGTCCACGTAAAACTTTATGTGTTGTAAATGAAACAACATCTGCATAAGGAACCGGTGATGGAATTGCTTTACCTGCAACGAGTCCAATGAAGTGGGCTGCATCCACCCACATAATCGCACCTACTTCATCACAAATTTGGCGAACCTTTTCAAAATCAATGAGTGAAGGGTATGCGGTGGCTCCCGAACAGATCATCTTCGGCTTATTGGCAATCGCGGTATCGCGGAGCTCGTCATAATCAATAAGCTCGTTATCTTGGCGAACACCGTAAGAAACCACGTTAAACCACTTGCCCGAAAAGTTAACTTTTGAACCATGAGTGAGGTGGCCACCATGTGGAAGCGACATTGCTAAGACAGTATCGCCAGGTTTTGTAAAAGCCTGATAGACCGCAACGTTGGCACTTGCTCCAGAATGTGGCTGGACATTTGCATGCTCTGCCCCAAAGAGAGATTTGGCACGATCAATTGCAATGTTCTCTGCAATATCAACTTCTTCACAACCGCCGTAGTAGCGCTTACCTGGATAGCCTTCAGCATATTTATTTGAAAGCGTTGACCCTAGGGCAGCCAGAACCGCGCGTGAGGTGAAGTTTTCAGAGGCGATTAGTTGAAGATTTTTCTGTTGGCGCTCTAACTCTGAGAGTAGAACTGCAGAGATTGCAGGATCTTGCGCTGCTAAGAGTTCAAAATCCGGGCCATAGAAGGTATCGGTCATGGCGGCAAGCCTAGCCTGAAGTGATTAAGGGTGCCGTAATGACTTTCTCAATGTCACTCTTCGAGATGGCACCTTCACGCACTAAGCGAGCCTGTGACTTATCTATCTCGATCACCGTTGATGCCGGAATGGGATTAATGACCCCATCTGTAACGAGTAAAGCAATCTCGTGGCCGAGCAGGTTTAGCCCATCAGAATCGAGTAAAGGGGGATGCCCAACCAGGGCCGCACTTGCTGATGCAAGAGGACCAGTCTCTTTCAATAACTTCTGCAGAAAAAGATGGCGCGGAGATCGCACACTAAACCAATCCAAGTTTCCGCCATCACCCAAGTCCCAGCTCAGACCTAGTTGCGGACGTAATGTGAGTGAGAGTGGACCAGGCCAAAAGGATTGAGTGAGTGCACGAATGTCATCACTTACTTCACGAGAGAGTCCTTCAATTGCTGATTGATCTGCAACAAGAACTTGGCAGGCAACTCCAAGATCATCCCCGCGCAAAACATGCATTGCACGAACAGAGTCTGGGCTAAATGCATCGGCTAGGAAGATATAACCATTTTCATGTGGCGCGACGATAACGAATCCATCACGGAGAGATTTCGCAGCGAGAGCTACATGCTCTGTGGGATTGAATTCATCAAAGGTAACGTGAGTGGCCACAATTACTCCTT
>CANLHC010000081.1 GCA_947490625.1 Candidatus Nanopelagicaceae bacterium | reverse complement strand
TCTAGCGCTGCCCAGCACCGTGTTGCAGTCGACCACGGCGAGATGTAGCGAGCGCCATCGAGATCGAGAATGTGTACGCCATCGGGGCGCGCATTAGGTGGTTGCGGAAAAATCATCCGTTCGAGTGCAAGACGTTGTTCTTCTTCGCGAGAGTTATCTTGTGCCGGCAATGATTGCCAACGTAAACGATCAACGGGATCAAATGCTTCGAGTGGTTCAAATACGCGCAGTGATGCAACGTAGGGAGTTGGATACATGTGAATACGCGCTAGTTACGCACGTGGGATGTAATTGCCTTCGGCGAAGGGATCCTCGTCATCACGGTTTTCACTCTTTGGGGCATCGCCATGGAGCTCTTTGGCTAGGCGATCAAGGTCCATCTCTTGTGAGTTGTACTTAAGATCGCGGGCGACTTTAGTTTGTTTCGCTTTTGCACGGCCTCTACCCATGGGGCGGCCTCCTTACCAATAGCTCACTGTGTGGGCACACTTTAGCGCGATTGGTACTTCCCGGCCAAAACACTCGATCCCGGCATAGTCAAGAGGGATGCGGGCTCAATCTGGCCGGCGACCCAAGCTTTCATGCCGCGAGCAGCAAGGGATGCGATAGTCAGATCGGCTACTTCGGGGGCAACGATGGCGACCATACCGATGCCGGCGTTCCAGGTGCGCTCAAGATCTGGCTGTGGGACTTGGGCCAGCGATGCCAAATATGACATCTCTTGTGGAAGTGACCAAGTGGCACGGTCATAGGTTGCCACCAGACCATGTGGAATAACGCGGGCGGTGTTATCGGCAAGGCCACCACCTGTGATGTGAGAAAAAGTGCGCAGGTTTTCTTTGAGGGTGCGAATAAGTGCCAAACAATCGAGTGCGTAAATCTCGGTTGGGGTGATGAGAACTTCTCCCAAGCTACGACCTAAATCAGCAACATTTTTATTGATATCAATTTTCTGCGTAGCAATAATGTGGCGCACAAGTGAAAATCCATTTGCGTGAATTCCAGATGAGGGCATCGCAATCAAAACATCTCCTGCCTTCACGCGATCTGCGCCAAGTTGCAGGTGAGCATCAACGACACCAGTGGCAGCACCGGCAATGTCGAACTCATCTTCTTCCATAAGCCCCGGGTGTTCTGCCGTCTCACCGCCGACTAGCGCGGTTCCCGCTTTTTCACATCCGCGCGCGATACCGCCAACAATTGCAGCGATGCGTTCTGGGACAACTTTTCCTACTGCGATGTAATCGGTCATAAAGAGAGGTTCTGCGCCACAGACGACTAAATCATCGACAACCATGGCAACTAGATCTTCACCGATCGTGTCGTACTTTCCTAACATACGAGCGATCTCAGTCTTTGTTCCAACACCATCAGTAGATGTTGCAAGAAGAGGTCGTTGCATCGACTTCAGCGCACTGGCATCAAAGAGTCCGGCGAATCCACCGATGCCACCCATTACCTCTTTGCGAGATGCTTTAGCAATCGAAGCTTTCATCAATTCAACGGCGCGATCACCAGCGTCGATATCTACGCCAGCATCTTTATATGTGCTCATGGGTTCTGGTCCAATATCTCAAGACGCAACTTACCTTCTGACAAATCTGTTGGGATTTTAATGGGATATTGCCCTGTAAAACAGGCGGTACAGAGCTTATCGCCGGCAACATGGGTGGCTTCGATCAGCCCTTCCGGGCTTACATAATCCAATGAATCAGCACCGATTGATCTGCGAATCTCTTCGATCTCGAGGCCACTGGCAATTAATTCAGCACGAGTTGCAAAATCAATACCGTAGAAACATGGCCACTTCACAGGTGGACTTGAAATACGCACGTGAATTTCGAGTGCACCAGCCTCACGTAACATACGCACAATCGCGCGCTGGGTGTTGCCACGCACAATTGAATCATCGACAACAACGATGCGTTTGCCATCAATAATTTCGCGAAGTGGATTGAGCTTTAAGCGAATTCCCAGTTGGCGAATCGTCTGTGATGGCTGGATAAATGTTCGCCCGACATAAGAATTCTTAACAAAACCAAGTCCATATGGAATACCTGATTCTTGCGCAAATCCAATAGCCGCCGGTGTTCCCGATTCAGGGACAGGGATAACAAGGTCGGCGATGGCAGGTGCTTCGATGGCAAGTTGTTTACCGATACGTACACGAGTGGCATGCACGCTCTGACCCGCGATAGATGTATCAGGGCGAGCAAGATAGACATATTCAAAGATGCAACCTTTTGGTTCTGGCACAGCCCACATCTGTGAACGAAGTCCATCTTCATCGATTGCCAAAAATTCTCCCGGCTCGACTTCGCGGACAAATGCGGCACCGACAATATCTAGCGCTGCAGATTCAGATGCGACTACCCAGCCACGTTCGAGTTTTCCAATAACGAGTGGTCTGACACCGTGGCGATCGCGCGCTGCATACAGGGTGCGCTCATCCATAAAGACCAGTGAGAAAGCACCTTCTAGTAAAGGCAGAACAGCAAGTGCGCTTGCCTCAACATTTTTCTCATTCTGCAATCCGATGAGCGCCGTCATGATTTCGGTATCAGTGGTTGCACCGCGTTCATTCTTAGCTGGCGGTTCGAGTTTTGAGACCATCTCAGCGAGGTCACCCGTATTGGTGAGATTTCCATTGTGGGCTAAAGCCAGCGTTCCGTACTGAGTTGGGCGCAGTGTTGGCTGGGCATTGACCCAGGTGCTTGATCCCGTTGTGCTGTATCGACAGTGGCCGATCGCAAGGTTTCCGGGAAGTGTTGCAAGATCAGACTCGGTAAAGACTTGTGAGACAAGGCCCATATCTTTAAAGATAACAATACGTTCGCCATCAGAGGTTGCGATACCTGCTGATTCAGTCCCACGATGTTGCAAGGCATAGAGACCGTAGAAGGTGAGCTTTGCGACCTCTTCATCAGGTGCCCATACGCCAAAGACACCACATGCATCCTGAGGTCCCTTATCTTCACCTGGGTAATTGTGATTGAGCAATCCATCTGCACGTCTACTCATGGCGTCATCCTTTTCTCAAATGGAAGGAGATGGGATAAATCTGCGCGCGCACCTGATGCGTTGATTAATCCATCACCTAGCGCTACTGACCACGCAAGTTCACCGTTAACAAGTGCCAGCCAAGTATCAGCTTTCATCTCAATCACATTAGCTGGGGTGCCACGAGTATGTGTTGGTCCATCACCGCATTGCACTGCGGCATATGGTGGAATGCGAACTTCGATTGCGCGACCCGGTGCCAGACGGACTAATTCGGCTAAGGATGTCTTCACGTTTTCTAGAATCACAGGATCGCGCATATCTATCCAAACAACTTCTCAAAGGTAGCTGTATGAGCTGTACGTAACTCTTCCAGTGAAATTGATGTCTCATTAACAACAAGAGCATCTCCACCTGTGACACCAAGATATGTCAGTGGAATATCAACCGCAGCTTTCTTAAGAGCATCAACTTTTCCAGGCTCTACTGCAACGACAACGCGACCAGGAGTTTCAACAAAGAGGGTTACTCCAGGAGTATCTACGGTGATTGTTGCGCCGATGTGATGACGTAAAACCATCTCTGTAATCGTTGCAGTGAGGCCGCCCTGGCTGAGATCGTGTGCTGCGCTAAAAATCTTCTCGGTACGTCCCTTGACCAGCAGCTCAATAAGTCGCATTTCTCGCTGTAAATCTGCCTTGGGCACTTGTCCCCCACGCATCTTGTGAAGGTATGCCCATTCAGAACCTGACATATTGCTATCACTTGCTCCAATTAAATAGAGCTCAAGTCCAGCACGATCAAAACTCATTGGTGTACGAGTGCGTACATCATCAATCACACCGAGAACTCCGATGACAGGAGTTGGCAAGATCGCAACATCACCGGTTTGGTTGTAGAAGGATACGTTGCCACCTGTCACAGGTAGTCCCATCTCAAGACATCCATCTGCTAATCCGCGAACTGTTTCAGCAAATTGCCACATCACACCTGGATCCTCGGGTGAACCAAAGTTAAGACAGTTAGTTACTGCAAGTGGCTGAGCGCCTGCTGTTGCAATATTTCGCGATGCTTCTGCAAGAGCTAACTTCGCACCTTCGTAAGGATTGAGATACGACCAATTTGCATTGGCATCTGTTGCGACAGCAACACCAAGGTGTGTCTTCTCATCGATGCGGACCATGCCAGAATCATCTGGCTGTGATTGCACTGTATTGCCCTGTACGTAACGATCATATTGATTGGTGACCCAGCTCTTATCTGCCAAGTTTGGTGTTGCTGCCATCAGCAAGATTGCAGCTTTAATTTCGGCCGAAGTTTTAGGAACAGGGGGTGCGATAACTTCAGCATTGACTCGTGCAATGTATGCCGGCTCTGCCAATGGTCTGGAGTAGACAGGACCATCGTGAGCCACTGTACGAGGTGGAACATCGACAATAAGTTCTCCGTGCCAGGTAATTTCAAGGTGATCACCATCGGTGACTTCACCAATAACTGTCACGGTCACATCCCATTTCTTGCAGATCTCAAGAAAG
>CANLHC010000080.1 GCA_947490625.1 Candidatus Nanopelagicaceae bacterium | reverse complement strand
ACGATATGAATATCTGTTACATCTAAACGAGCGACTGCACGCTGAATATCACTAGAGATTGCGTTAAAAACTTCTTGCTTGTAATCCATGGCATCTAATTTATTGATTGCAATAATGATTCGAGATACGCCCATCAACGAACAAATAGTGAGGTGGCGCAGGGTCTGTGTTCGGACACCTTTCATTGCATCGATTAAGACCAATCCAATGTCAGCTCGTGATGCAGCAACCACCATGTTTCGTGTGTACTGCTCGTGGCCTGGGGCATCGCTGATGATAAGACGCTTGCCATCAAGCAGCGTCATTGAACGGTAAGCAACGTCAATGGTGATTCCTTGTTCACGCTCTGCTTCAAGACCATCTGTAAGTAAGCTGAAGTCGATTTCACCGGCCGGAATAGTTGAACCACTGCGACGAACCTTGCGCGCCGCACCGATTGTGTCGTGAGGGATACTGTCGGTTTCAACAAGTAAGCGACCAATGAGCGTGCTTTTGCCATCATCAACGCTTCCGCATGTGAGAAGTCGAACGATTGCTCCGCTCATTAGAAGTAACCCTCCGTCTTTTTCTTCTCCATTGAATCTTCATTCTCACCATCAATAAGACGAGTTGCTCGCTCACTGAGTTTTACTTGTAAGACTTCTTCAACGACTTCTTCCAATGTGGTTGCAGTTGATTCAACCCCTGCGGTTAGGGGATAACAGCCCAATGTGCGAAAGCGAACCATCTTCATTATTGGCGTTTCATTATCGCGAAGCTGGAAACGGTCATCATCGACCATAATCATCTGATCGCCGCGGGCAACCATAGGACGCTCTTTCGCGAAATAGAGTGGATTTACTTCAATCTGCTCCTGCAAGATGTAGTGCCAAATATCAGCCTCGGTCCAATCAGAAATTGGAAAGACGCGCATAGTCTGATCTGGCGCTAGTCGTGTGTTGTATGTACGCCATAACTCAGGACGTTGTTCACGTGGATTCCATCGATGACCAGGATCGCGCACGCTAAAGATGCGCTCTTTCGCCCTGCTCTTCTCTTCATCGCGGCGAGATCCACCGATTGCGGCATCAAAGCCATGCATATCTAGCGCTTGGCGAAGTGCCACCGTCTTCATCACACGTGTGTATTCAGAGGCGTTTGTATTAAAGGGATTGATTCCAGATTGCACGCCTTCTTGGTTGGTATGAACTATCAGCTTCGAATTGGTCTCGGCAGCAATCCGATCACGGAAGGTGATCATTTCTTTAAATTTCCACGTTGTATCAACATGGAGCAAGGGGAATGGAATCGGAGCTGGGTAAAACGCCTTACGGGCAAGATGGAGCAAGACAGAAGAATCTTTGCCGATCGAGTACATCATTACCGGCTTCTTAAATCCAGAGGCCGTTTCACGTAAAATCTCAATAGATTCATTCTCTAGCTCTTTGAGAATTGCTGGGATTTTACTCATACCCTCACAGCCTTAAAGTTGTAATCAGAAATTTCTTTTCCAATATGTAAGAGGAAATCTTCCTGCACTTTACTCGATTTATCCTGCTTTACCGTTGTTGGCGCGAGAGTTAATTGATCCCAATCAGAAAAGTCATCAAACTGTGCGAACTTCTGAATCTCTCGCACCTTTTCAGGGTTCTGTAGATCGACAAAATCTACATCTAGGATAGGGCAGCCTTGCTCTTTGGCGAAGTGTAAATAATCAGTGTAAAACTTTGTGTAGTTATTGATAAATGTTTCAAATTCACGAGGATCAAGATTGATCACAAGATCTGAAGTACTGGCGGTGTGCCATTTTCCTGATGCATTTGCCTTTTTGTGAGAAACAAAACGATCGAGATGATTGCGCCTGAGAAAGATAATGTGCGGCTTAAATTCGGCGATAATTGATTGCAAAATAGGATCAGATAAATGTTGTGGGAATATCTTAATGATATGTATTCCAGGCAAACTTTGGATCGCAGCCATCGTACGATGGGCATCTAAAGATGTTGTTTCAAATTTATAGTACTTCCAGCTTTTGCGCTGCTTGCGAAGATTGAGTGAATAACGAAGTGAGAAAAACGGATAGAAGCGATTAATTCGTTCGATCTGTGAATTCCAGGCGTTAAATATGAAGAATTCACCGTAATACCTAAAGCCAACTTTTTCATTCGATAGGAGGCTGCCAATGGCATGCGTTCCAGAACGTGGGAAAGATACAACAAATACAATCTTTGATTTCACCGGAACTGGCTTCTTGATGTACCGCGTATAGAAATACTTAGGGAGGGCCTTGAGATTCAAGAGAGCCTTTTTAGTGGTGAGAATTGCGTCAGATTGAGCGGACTTTCTGCCATCTCTGCGCTTATCGGACATTTTCTGATCTTATCAGTGGGCTATTTGATTCTTGGTAGTCTTGGCACATGGCATCGAATCCAATCAATACGTTGGATCGATTCACCTCATTTTCGCAGGAAATTCAAGCCCTTGAGGCGGTTCGTAACTCACGCCGATCCAAGATAAAAAAATATCCTACAGTGAGCGTGCTTGTCTCCACACTTCGACCGGACGATCTCTCTAGCTTACTTACTCAACTCCATAATCAAACTCTTCCATCATTTGAGCTATTACTTGGCTTACATGGATTTGATTTGTTGCCATCTCATAAACGACAAATTACTGCACTCAATCGTCGTAAAGTTAAAGTCACAACAGAGAAGTTTTCACAAGAAAAGGTTTTAGGAGAAATTCTCACCGCTCTGGCAGAATTATCAGCGAGCGAATTTATCGCCAAAATGGATGATGACGATTATTACGGCCCCGAGCATTTACGAGATCTACTCGATGCTGCACTGAGTACTGGTGCTGATGTTGTTGGTCGAGCCATGAACTATGTCTACCTTGAACCGCTCGATGTAACTGTTCGTCGCTTTGCGCCCCACGGAACTCAGGCAGTTGAGCTATGGAGTGATTGGGTTTGTGGAGGGACAATTCTGGCAAAGCGCGAAAGCGCGCAGGCTGCTGGATGGTTTGGTTCAGGAAATACCGCCGTGGATCGCTTTCTCTTAAGCGGTGTTACCAATAACGGTGGAAAAATCTGGCGCACATTCGGGGCCGGATACATCTATCGTCGTACCTTCACTTTTCATACCTACGTAACTCATTACTCTAAATACCTCAATGGTGCCAACGAGCAAACAATAGGTCTTTGGGATCATCCAGTTTTTGGAGGGCAACGATGAGTTACGAGCCTTATCGCTTTAGCCGCCCCGACAATCTCACACTGGTCGTAAAACCAAAGCTTTCGGTCGCTGTTGTTATTGCCTGTCGCGATGGGCAAGAAAAACTTGATCTTGTGTTGGCCTCCCTTGCTGCGCAAAGTTATCCAGCAGCGCTCACATCGGTCTACGTTATCGATGATGGAAGCGCTAAAGCGCTAGTTCTGCCAGCGATAAAACCTCTCAAAACGAAACTTATTTCTTATAAAAACAGCCCTGGAAAGTGGGGCAAGACAGCAGCAACTAATGATTGTGTTGCCCGGCTGCGCGAAGATGTGCTCTGGTTTATTGATGCCGACATGGTTTTTGAACCTGATCATTTAGCCCACCACATGAAGTGGCATCACGATAGCGATGACTACGCGGTCCTTGGTTGGAAACGTTTTGTAAAAAAATGGCCTTATAACCCGGAGTCACTCTTGAAGGCACTCAAGGGTGGAGCATTTGATCACCTGCACGAAGAGAGCTGGGGAAAAGATCTCTGGGAAGAACGTGTGAGACGGACTAATTATTTAATCAATCCCGCCCTAGATGGTTATCGTGCATTTGTTGGCGCGACTTTTTCCATCACGAACGATCGCTGGCGTGAGCTTGATGGGTATAACCGTAATTTGATTACTGGTGAAGATATCGAGCTGGGTTGGCGAATTTTTACTCAGGGTCTACGTACAGTTGTGGATCAGAGCGCACATTCATGGCATCTTGGATATAGCACTGTTGAGACCAACAAGGATCAGATTCAGCGCCATAACGATCCTTCTCTCGCTCAGGTGATTCCACAGATGCATAGCGTTCGAGCAAAGAGTAATTTCAGCTGGTCCGTTCCAACTTATCAAGTATTTGTTGATGTGCGCGATACAACGCTTTCACAATTCCTAGATTTACGTTCAAAACTTCTTGCTCTACCAGGAACAAATGCACAGTTCACTTTGCTGGCACCGTGGAAGTTGCTGTCTAAGCGGTATTCACCCGTCGGTGATATCTATGCTGATCTGCGTGAGATCAGAAATTGGTTGCAGGGAGATCCTCAATATTCATTAGCTGAAATCGAAATCGATAAAGAGATCTCGATCGAGGAGATTCTCGAAAGTTTCACTCACGGTGCAATCCCTTATTACATCTTTGCCGAAGCACAAGTAGGTATCGATCTCAAAGATTTGGTGGATCAACTTCTTGTGAGCGAACAGGGTCTGGTAGGCGTTGTAGATAAATCAGATAAAAGAGCCTTCGCACTCTTTGCCCCGGCGCTGGGTCGTGCGTTAGAGAGTGAAGGATCGCTGTATCGCAGCATTTCTAG
>CANLHC010000079.1 GCA_947490625.1 Candidatus Nanopelagicaceae bacterium | reverse complement strand
TTCTGCGCCCCAGCCAACTAAGTCATCAACAACCATGGCAACGAGATCTTCACCGATGGTGTCGTACTTACCAAGGATGCGCGCGATCTCAGTCTTTGTTCCAACGCCATCTGTCGATGTTGCAAGAAGTGGTTGTTGCATTGACTTCATAGCACTGGCATCAAAGAGGCCAGCAAATCCGCCGATACCGCCGATTACTTCTTTACGTGATGCCTTGGCAATAGATGCCTTCATTAACTCAACGGCGCGATCGCCGGCATCAATATCTACACCTGCATCCTTATATGTGCTCATGGGTTTTGATCCAATATCTCCAGGCGCAATTTACCGTCAGAGAGATCTGTCGGAATCGCGATCGGATACTGCCCTGTAAAGCATGCTGTACATAGCTTTTCGGCCGGAATATGGGTGGCATCGATCAGCCCCTCAGCGCTGACATAGCCAAGTGAATCGGCACCAATAGATCTACGAATCTCTTCCACTTCAAGGCCACTGGCAATGAGTTCGGCGCGCGTAGCAAAGTCGATGCCGTAGAAACATGGCCACTTCACGGGTGGACTTGAGATGCGTACGTGAATCTCGAGTGCACCTGCCTCGCGCAACATGCGAACGATGGCGCGCTGAGTATTGCCGCGCACGATTGAGTCATCAACGACAACGATTCGTTTGCCTTCGATGATTTCGCGTAAAGGATTGAGTTTGAGGCGAATACCAAGTTGTCTAATCGTCTGTGATGGCTGAATAAATGTACGGCCGACGTATGAGTTCTTCACAAGACCAAGACCATATGGAATTCCAGATTCTTGGGCATAACCAATTGCAGCGGGTGTTCCAGATTCTGGAACTGGAATAACAAGATCTGCCTTTACTGGTGCTTCGATTGCAAGTTTCTTTCCGATACGTACACGTGTGGCATGCACGCTCTGTCCAGCAATCGATGTATCTGGGCGAGCAAGATAGACATATTCAAAGATGCACCCTTTAGGTTCGGGCACTGCCCACATCTGCGAGCGAATTCCATCTTCATTGATAATTAGAAATTCACCAGGCTCAACTTCGCGGACAAATGCAGCACCGACAATGTCGAGGGCCGCTGACTCTGATGCGACAACCCAACCGCGTTCGAGTTTTCCAATAACAAGTGGGCGAACACCGTGGCGATCGCGTGCGGCATATAAAGTGCGTTCATCCATAAAGACGATTGAGAAGGCACCCTCAAATAGCGGTAATGCAGCGAGTGCACTTGCCTCAACATTTTTCTCATGTTGCAGACCAATTAACGCAGTCATGATCTCGGTATCAGTTGTTGCTCCGCGCTCATTCTTGGCGGGTGGTTCAAGTTTTGCCACCATCTCGGCGAGATCACCGGTATTGGTGAGATTGCCATTGTGGGCTAAAGCCAGTGTGCCGTACTTAGTTGGACGCAAGGTTGGCTGAGCATTTACCCAGGTGCTTGAACCTGTGGTGCTATATCGCGTGTGGCCGATAGCGAGATCGCCAGGAAGTGTTGCTAGATCTGATTCAGTAAAGACCTGTGAAACAAGGCCCATATCTTTAAAGACAACGATGCGATCACCATCTGATGTTGCAATACCGGCAGATTCTGTTCCGCGGTGTTGCAAGGCATAGAGACCGTAGAAAGTTAACTTAGCAACTTCTTCATCCGGTGCCCAGACACCAAAGACGCCGCATGCATCCTGTGGACCTTTATCGTCCCCAGGATAGTTGTGATTTAGTAATCCATCAGGGCGGCGGCTCATGAGGAGATCCTATTCTGCAATGGCAAGAGCGCTGATAGATCGGCGCGCGCACCTGATGCATTTATCAAACCTTCGCCAAGAGCATCTGCCCACTTCTTTTCTCCGTGCACAAGAGCTAACCACGTATCTGCATCCATCTCAATAACATTGGCTGGAGTTCCGCGGGTATGTGTTGGACCTTCACCACATTGCACGGCTGCATATGGCGGGATCCGAACTTCAATCGCACGGCCTGGAGAAAGGCGGACAAGTTCTGCCAAAGATTCCTTTACCTGTTCGAGGATGATGGGATCGCGCATTTCTTATCCAAATAGTTTCTGGAAGGTATTTGTGTGGGCGGTGCGAAGTTGCGCAAGTGAAATCTCAACATCGTTAATGACAAGTGCGTTACCGCCTGTAGTACCAAGAAGAGTTAGTGGGATATCTCCAGCTGCGCCCCTTAACGCATCTGCTTTTGATGTTTCAACTGCGACAACAACGCGTCCAGGAGTCTCAACAAGTAAATGGATTCCAGGATTGTTAAGGGTAATTGTTGCGCCGATGTTGTGGCGCAGAACCATCTCAGTCAGTGTTGCGGTAAGTCCACCTTGGCTTAAGTCATGGGCTGCCGTAAAAATCTGCTCAGTGCGACCTTTAACCAATAGCTTGATGAGCTTCATTTCACGCTGCAAATCGGCAATTGGTGCCTGCCCCCCGCGCATGCCGTGCAGGTAGGCCCATTCAGATCCAGATAAGTTCTCATCACTTGCACCAATTAAGTACAACTCAAGTCCAGCGCGATCAAAACTCATCGGTGTGCGAGTGCGCACATCATCTATGACGCCAAGAACTCCGATGACTGGTGTTGGCAAGATTGCAACATCACCGGTCTGGTTATAGAAAGAAACGTTTCCACCTGTCACAGGAAGTCCCATCTCAAGACATCCATCGGCCAACCCACGCACAGTCTCTGCAAATTGCCACATCACACCTGGATCTTCAGGCGATCCAAAGTTAAGGCAGTTTGTTACTGCAAGTGGAACCGCACCTGCTGTTGCAATATTGCGTGAGGCTTCAGCTAGCGCAAGCTTTGCGCCTTCATATGGATTCAAGTAAGACCAATTTGCATTGGCATCTGTTGCAACTGCAACACCAAGGTGTGTCTTCTCATCGATACGAACCATTCCAGAATCATCTGGCTGTGATTGCACGGTATTGCCCTGAACATAGCGATCGTATTGATTGGTGACCCAGCTCTTATCTGCCAAGTTAGGAGTTGCTGCCATCATTAAGATTGCTGCTTTAATCTCTTGCGCCGTCTTTGGAATTACAGGGTTGATTACTTCAGCGTTTACGCGAGCAATGTAAGCAGGCTCTGCAAGTGGGCGTGAATAAACGGGGCCATCATGTGCCACAGTGCGTGGTGGAACATCGACGATAAGTTCGCCGTGCCAAGTAATTTCAAGGCGATCACCATCTGTAACCTCGCCAATAACAGTAACTGTCACATCCCACTTCTTGCAGATTTCAAGGAAGCGATCGATCTTGTGTGGTTCAACGATGGCGCACATACGCTCTTGCGACTCTGACATCAAAATCTCTTCTGGAGATAACGTGGCATCGCGTAGCGGAACGCGATCTAACTCAACCTTCATACCGCCGCTACCGCCTGAAGCTAGCTCGCTGGTGGCACACGATAAGCCTGCCCCGCCTAGATCTTGGATGCCTATAACGAGATCTTCAGCAAAGATCTCTAGTGAACATTCGATAAGAACTTTTTCAACAAAGGGATCGCCCACTTGCACGGCCGGACGCTTTGCCGGTCCTGAAGCTCCAAATGTTTCAGAAGCTAAAACAGATACACCGCCAATTCCATCGCCTCCGGTTTTAGCACCGTAGAGCACGACGAGGTTTCCAGCACCGGCAGCCTTAGCCAATTTAATATCGCTATGTTTCATCACACCAACACAGAGCGCGTTCACAAGTGGATTACCTAAATAAGTTTCATCAAAAACAACTTCGCCACCGATATTTGGTAGCCCTAAACAGTTTCCGTATCCACCGACTCCTGCGATAACTCCTGGCAATACGCGGCGAGTATCAGCTGCATCGGCAGGACCAAATCGAAGTGGATCCATCACAGCAATTGGTCGCGCACCCATCGTCAAAATATCGCGAACGATTCCGCCAACTCCGGTGGCAGCGCCTTGATACGGCTCAATAAATGACGGGTGGTTATGTGACTCGACTTTAAATGTCACTGCATACCCTTGCCCAACATCGACGACGCCAGCATTTTCACCGATACCGACAAGGAGCGCATCTGATTTAACGGCCTTGTCACCGAATTGTTTGAGGTGCACTTTGGAAGATTTATATGAACAATGTTCAGACCACATTACTGAGTACATCGCGAGCTCTGAAGATGTTGGGCGGCGACCTAAGATCTCTTTGATTCGTGCGTACTCATCACCTTTAAGGCCAAGTTCTGCAAAAGGTTGTGTTGTGTCGGGGTTTGCAGTGGCAATTGCAACGGTATCTAAAGCCATTACTTCACCATCGCTTTTAAGACCGAGGTGAAGAATCCAAGGCCATCAGTACTTGGACCGGTAAGAGTTTCGATGGCGTGCTCTGGATGAGGCATCAAACCAACGATATTTCCACGCTCATTTGTTATGCCTGCAATGAGATTTCGTGATCCGTTGGGATTTTCACCGACATAGCGCGCAACAATGCGCCCTTCGCCCTCTAACTTTGCCAGCGTCTGATCATCACATTGGAAAGAACCCTCGCCATTTTTTAGCGGAATAACAATCTCTTG
>CANLHC010000078.1 GCA_947490625.1 Candidatus Nanopelagicaceae bacterium | reverse complement strand
CCCTCATGGCTACGTCAGGATCGGCGCTCTTACTCGATTGTCGTGATTTAGAAACTCGCCTGATTCCCTTTGATCTGGCTGCATCGGGATTGCAGTTACTGATTATCGATACTCAAGTCCAACATACACTCGTCGATGGCGGTTATGCCCAGCGCAGACAATCGTGCGAAAGTGCTGTTGCAAAGCTTGGAATCGTTTCACTTCGAGATTTAAGTTTTAGCGACCTGCAAGAAGCAAAGAATCTTCTCTCTGAAGAAGAGTACAAACGAGCACGCCATTCGGTGACAGAGATTGCCCGCGTAGGTAAAGCCGTTGATGCCCTCAGAGCTAAAGACTTTCTCACTCTGGGCCGACTGATTAACGAATCACATCACTCACTTCGCGATGATTATGAAGTCTCCTGCCCCGAACTTAACTGCGCCGTGGATACTGCTATCTCACTTGGCGCAGTCGGTGCACGTATGGTGGGCGGTGGATTTGGCGGAAGTGCAATTGCCTTGGCTAAGACCGAAGATATTGGCCGAATTGAGAGTGCGATCAAAGAAGCATTTACTGCATCTAAATTTCATGCACCTCGCTTCTTCACATCTCTTCCCAGTGACGGCGCAAGAATAGAACCTCTTACTTAAATTTCACCGCGATCAAGACCCTCTAATACTTCGACAGCTCTCTCTTTCAATTGCGGCAAATCCGAGAGTCGATTGATACCGAAGAGCTGTTGGCTCATCCGATGATTCTTTGCAAAATCCTCACGATGTCGATCAAGAAAATCCCAGTACAAAGTCGTAAATGGGCAGGCGGTTTCACCCACGCGTAATTTGGGATTGTAGGCACACCCTTTGCAATATGTGCTCATCCGAGAAATGTATGCACCCCCTGCTGCGTAGGGTTTTGTCATCATCGCCCCACCATCTGCATGTAATCCCATGCCGATCACATTGGGAACCATCACCCATTCAGAGGCATCAACAAAATTCTCACGCATCCAATCAAGAAATTCTTGTGGATTACTTCCTGTAATCAGCGCCAAATTACTCAAGACCATCAATCGTGGGATGTGGTGAACCCAGGCACGATCCTTGATATCGCCCACAATTGATTTCACACAATTCATTGATGTTTTATCTGGGTCCGTAAAAAGAGGGAAGAGCGGACGCTGGGCACCCAATTGATTATTGTTTCGATAATCTTCACCAAGGAACCAGTACATACCGTTGACGTACTCTCGCCAACCGATAACTTGACGGATAAAACCTTCACATGAGGCGATAGGAATTTTTCCAGAATCAAAAGCCTTCACTGCAGCTTTAACAACTTCAGATGGATGGAGTAATCCGTTATTGATATAGGGGCTCAAGAGCGAGTGATGTAAGGCCCAGTTATCTGATGGCATGGCATCTTCATACGGGCCAAATTCGGCAAAGTGATTCTCAATAAAGTTTGCCAGCGCAGCCAGCGCACCTGCCCTTGTGGTGGCCCACGTATTGGGGGCAGCAATTCCTAATTGCTGAGCAACGTTTTTATCGATCTCATCGGGTGCAAACTCGAGATAGGGCGGCCATTCATAATTTTTCGGTGGTGGCAAGCGATTCTCTTTATCAAAATTCCACGCACCTCCAACTGGAGAATTGCCTTCAACAAGTACGCCAAGTCGTATCCGCTGACCGCGGTAGAAGTTCTCCATAAGAAAGCTCTTCTGAGATGAAGCCCAATGAGAAAACAGTGAACGCGGAGTAAGAAAGAAATCATTATCGATAAAGGTCACACCATATGCCGATAAATTTGCACTCTGCTTAAACGATGACGGTTCTGCGGCAACAATTGGTAGATCTCCATGCTTGGCACGAACCTGATCCAAACCATCGGTGGTCGTTGCACTTGTTATGTATTCAACGGTGAAGCCCTCAGAGCGCAGATCCTGGGCAAAATGGTGCGCACTTGAAATGAGAAAGTGAAGTCGCAGCGGGTGCCAGGGGCGCCCAGATGTCATCCGCGCACTCTCTATTAAGACTATGAGATCGTTCTGCGGATCCGCATCTTTGAGTACGCCGAAATTTCGGTGGAGATGATCAAAGGCAATATAGAGAATGCGCTTCACAATGAGCGCACGCTTATTGTGTTACAGCTTCAATGGAAATAACAGTGACGCCGCCCATAGATGAGAGCACGGTGACAAGATCGGTGGGATCTGTTCCAGGAACGGCAACGAGAAACTCGTCATATCCAATACCTTCTTTAGCTTCCAAGACACTTAAAGATCGAATGTCACAGCCAGCTGCACCAATGGCAGATGCGATCGCACCGAGAGAACCGGGTTGATCTGGCAGTGAAATCTTTAACTGGAATAGGGCCATATCCGCACTCTACATGGAAGGAGCGCTGCCGAGAGTTACCTTGAAGGTCTTGCTGCCACCACTCGAAGGTAGATCTACTACAACGGTAATCGTCGAACCTGGGGCGTATGAACGTATCTTTACGATAGCGGCATCTGCATTTGAAATTCGTATCCCATCAATCGAGCGAATAACAGATCCAACTGGAATGCCAGCTTTATCCGCTGCTCCACCTGGAACGATCGCTCTCAGACGCGCACCAATGCCCGTAAATGTGCCATCAATTTCAACACCCATCAGCGGTCTTGTTGATTTTCCGGTCGCAATAATTTCATCGATGACTCGTTTTGCTTCATTAATTGGAATCGAAAATCCAAGCCCAATAGAGCCACCAACACCGTCAGATGAAAGTGATGCGATGGCAGAGTTCACGCCAATAATTCTTCCCTTTGCATCAACAAGTGCGCCACCTGAGTTACCTGGGTTAATGGCCGCATCTGTTTGAAGAGCATTGACGTAAGACTCACTACCGACGTTTCCGGTGGTTACCGGGCGATTGAGTGCTGAGATAATTCCGCTTGTGACAGTACTTGCAAGCCCAAGCGGTGAACCAATTGCCAAGACAGGATCGCCAACAGAGACCTTTGATGAATCACCAATTGCAATTGTTGGAAGGTTTCCGGTTTTAATAAAAAGTACAGCGATGTCATACATGGGATCGCGACCAACAATCGTGGCGCTGACTTGATCACCATTTGTAAACTCGACTTTTATAGTGCCATCTGTAACGGCATCTTCAATAACGTGATTGTTTGTGATGATGTAACTACCTGATGCTGAGCTCTTGTAAATTGAGCCAGAGCCAGTACCGCTTCCGGATAAGGCGCTGACAGAAATTGATACAACTGTTGGTGTGACAAGAGAGGCAATCGCCTTGGCATCCATTGCCGAACCGCCTAGTTGCACCAGAGTGCGATTGGTAGGACAGGTTCCTGTGGCAGATAAGTAGAGTGCGCCGGTGCGCTTATCGGCACAGGCTGATATTGACGAGGTTGTTGGGGTGGAAGCGACTGCTCCGATACCGCCTGCGATTATTGCGCCGGCGAGAAATGTTGCTGCAAACTTCCCTGATCTCTTGAATCTCATCTGTCTCATGCCCACCATTCTTATAGCTATGGCTTAAAAGTCTCTGTGAGTCCCATGGAAAACTATTGCGAAGCTCCCTCACTTGGATTCGAACCAAGAACCTGCCGATTAACAGTCGGCTGCTCTGCCGTTGAGCTATGAGGGAATGGCGTTGAGCGCTGACTCTACCTCACCTGAGCGTGTGGGCGAAAATCGAAGGGGCTAGAGGGAGCCTAGCGATAACTCATGGAGGCCGCGGCGAGCCGTTTCGAGGGCGACCAAGGCGGCAAATGCGCTGTTGTATTCATCAGGATTTTCTACTGGGTTCAGTCTTTGCAAATTAGATTTGAGATCAGCAATTGATCGACTAATTCCAACTTCACGAAGACGAGCAACGATACTGTCGATATAGCGAGCAGAAACTTCTCCATCAGAGCGAATAGGTTCAACAGTTAATTCTGTAAAGAGGGTCTTCATTCTTTCATCTGAAATATCATCAATCGAAATCGTTGTGTTTGTGTCGGAATCAATCACGCTCTTCATCTGAACATAGGCAGGATGGGTAAATGCTGCTGGTTCGATCTCACTCCATGTAGTCACTAAATCAGGCATCTGCAAACGTGCCTTAAGAACTTCTCGCTCGAGCAAGAGGCGCGGCTCTTGTGGATGCGGACGCCATGATTGATCGACCTGATCAGGCTCTGCTTCTTGGGTCGTACTTCTTCGTGCGCCCTGTCCCACAGCCGACGTAACAATCTCGACCTCGACCCCAAGCCATCCGGCGAGAAGTCGTGAGTACTCGGGTCTGAGTGACTTATCGCGAATTTGTGCAACAAGAGGAGCGGTTGCATTCAGTGCGTTAACACGTCCTTCAGCAGTCGCAAGATTATGAAGTTTAAGTTCGGTACGAATTGCAAACTCAAAGAGTGGCACACGCTTTGCGATCAGATCTCGTAGCGCGAGATCACCTTTCATCTGTCGCAGATCGCAAGGATCTAGCCCATCTGGTTCCACTGCAACAAATGTCTGTGTAACAAACTTTTGATCTTCGCTAAAGGCACGCATCGCAGCTTTCTGTCCCGCAGCATCACCATCAAATGTGAAGATTACTTCCC
>CANLHC010000077.1 GCA_947490625.1 Candidatus Nanopelagicaceae bacterium | reverse complement strand
GCATCTCTCTTTTGATCGGATCAATCACTGGCCTCTTTGGAATCGGTGGCGGCTTCCTTGTTATCCCTGTACTTGTATTGGGATTTGGCACCTCACAAGTGATTGCTGCAGGAACTGCGCTATTAGTGATCGCCATGAACTCAGCTACCGCGCTTCTAGGTCACAACGCTTTATGGAGTGAAGTCTCTTGGGGTATTCCACTTGTAATGGGTGCAAGTGCTGTCGTTGTTGCCCAATTTGCATCGCGGATTAAGCTGCCGATTCAAGATTCGTTGTTGCGGAAAATCTTTGCCTACTTACTATTCTCAGTCGCCATATTTAGCTTGGTGGAGCGACTCTTCATCGCCTAGCGCCGATCTTTATCGGTGTGGATTGTGCGCGATAAGTAGCCCGAAAGAAAGAGCATCGCGATTGGGAAGAAGAGTGCAACGGGAAGACTTGTAACTTCGGAGATAAGTCCGGTCAGAGTTGGACCAAAGAAATAACCTGCAATACCGATTACCCCCACGCGAGCGATAGCAACGGCAGATGCAACTCCAGGTGTAGCTCCGGCAGCCAAAATAAAAGCTGGGAACATCGGGCCAATTCCGAATCCTGCTGCGATGAATCCAAGATTAATTACGATCAGTGCAGTCAACGGGTGTGAATCTGAAAGCGGAACTGCAATCAGAATAGCTGCACCCCAGGCAGCGCCTCCAATATATCCACCTAACTTCACCGTCAAAGCTGGTCCAAAACGATCCAAAGTTTTATCGCCAAGTAATCTGCTCACGATCATGGCTAGCGCAAAACAAGCGAAACCAGATGCATTCACACCTTTGCCATATCCCATGTCATCGCGAAGCAAGATCCCTGCCCAATCACTTGCGGCACCTTCTCCGATGAGGGAACCAAGTAACCCAATACCTAGCCCCCACAGTGGAAGAACACTTTTGCCGAAGAGAGGAATCTTTGCACTCGTCTCTTCTTCTCCCCCATCGTGATCATCGAGATCTCCTGGAAGTAAGAAGAAAGCTGCCGGAACAAAGGCAATGGCTGCAAAGATCGCAATCGCCACAAGGTTTACTTCATATGAAACAAAACGTGCAATTGATCCACCAATAACCGTAGTGAGGAAAGCTCCAACACTCCACATCGCATGAAGCCGAGACATGCAGCGCTTTTGAATAATTCTCTCGACAATAAATCCTTGTGAGTTAAGGCAGATATCCATCAGTGAATATCCAAAGCCCATCACAAAGAGTGAGAGCACAAGTATCGGCGCAGAATTGGCAAGACCCATTCCCGCAAGACCCAAAGGCATAATTGAAATCGCAACTTGAGTAACTCTGCGAGAGCCAAAGGTATGAATAGCTCTTCCACCAATTTGCGCACCGCTCACAGAGCCGAAGGTGCTTGCCAGCAAGATAAATCCAAATTGACCATTGCTTAGCCCGATAGCATCTTTGATCTCAGGAATTCGTGGAACCCATCCCATCGAGACCATGCCCATCAGCAAAAACATTGCCAGAAGTGACTTGCGAGCTTGCTCTGCAATCGCGACAGGGGACGTTGCTCGAAATCTCTGTGGGCTCATAGCGGCTAACGCTAAACCATCAGAGCACAATCGACAGACCTCATTGAAGATGTCGTACTATCCCCATGTGGAGCACATACTCGAACGCGCATCGGTCAAACGTGCGCAAGAAGCGATGGATCGACTCAATGTCAGCGGCCGTATTCATGCATTAAGTGAAAGTGCCCGCACTGCTCAAGAAGCTGCCGATTCACTCGGAGTTGAGGTTGGACAAATTGCTTCGTCACTAATCTTTAAACTCCCATCAGGAGGAGCTCTCCTCATCATTACAAGTGGTCGCCACCGTGTAGATACTGATCTAGTTGCCAAAAATCTAGGATTCGAAAAACTAGCGCGCGTTGACGCTGATTACGTAAAGGAAATCTCCGGTTACTCAATAGGCGGCGTGAGCCCATTGGGGTGGATTTCAAAGCCAGAAATAATCCTTATTGATAAAGCGTTAAACGATTACGACGTTGTATGGGCTGCCGCTGGACATCCTCATGCGGTCTACCCAACTTCATACGATGAATTGCTCAAATGCACCGGAGCTACGCCCATGGTTGTAGGTGATTGAGAAACGCATTTTTTTTGACTAAAGAAATTATTACTTCCTAATTTGACTCCAGGTTTGTAACATCGACCCTTGAATCATAGGATCAAAGTTTTTAATTTTATGAAGGAGGTTTCTGTAAAGGTCGCCACAACCTTCAGCATCACACCATTCAACATTGATTAAAGCTGCGCCGTATAATGATTTAGCATTCTCATTAATTCTGATCTCATTAGCCTTTACGCGGGTTATTCTTATGGCCGACCAAACCACAGTATCCCCAAGAAAATTGGTCTTACCTACGCTTGGCCAGACAAAAAGTATTGTGCTTTCCTCTTGGTATAGAGCGTAGTTCTCCCCTACTTCGTATGCCTTTAGATCTGTGTAAGCCTTACCTGCTTGCTCCGGAGTTGGGTTGTACCAAGGCACTTTGCTACCAATGGTGGGTGGATATTTAAGTGCGAGTTCGGCATTTGTTAATTTCTTTGTCGAAGGCGATGGCTTTGAAGGCGCTTTGCTCTTTTTTGGAGTTGGAGCTGCCGACGGTGTTGCAACGCTCTTGCTCTCTATAGCCTTTGGTTGAGACGAAGTCGTAGGCGTGGGATCAGGTTCCCTAGAAGGTTCAGTCGTAGGACTTACTGCGGGTGTAGGTGTGGGATCAGGTGTAGGTGAGCTAGTAATGATCGCTGTTGAAGGGCTTACTGTGGGCTCGCTACTTACCTTCTCATTGCCACTCGAACAACTTGTAGTTAAGAACAGAATGCACGCTGTTATCAAGAGAGATTTCCCAAGCATTGATCGAGTGGTTAGGAAGCTCTTCACGCTGAAACTGTAGACTTACACTGAATCTATTACAAGGGATAAGTAGTCAAAGCGTGCAACTTTTAGAAACCATACGAGGCAGATTATGAATACTTTAGGGATGATCGCCATCGTGATCGATGATTATGATTTGGCGATTTCACATTACGTGAATGACTTGGGTTTTGCATTGATAGAAGATAAAGAGATGACCCCAGAGAAGAGATGGGTCGTGGTTGCCCCTAGTAGCGATGGCGCAAGAATTCTTTTAGCTAAAGCTGCTAATGGCACACAAAAGGCTGCAATCGGAAACTCTACTGGTGGTCGTGTTGCTTTCTTCATGTACACAACCAACTTTAACGAAACCTACAACGCCTACAAATCATGCGGTATCGAATTTATCGAATCCCCTCGTCAAGAGGCCTACGGCCAAGTGGTTGTATTCAAAGATAAATACGGCAACAAATGGGATTTGATTGAGCAAAATGAATAAAGTAGTCGTCGCATATTTTTGGACCGTCAAGAAAACCAATCTTCCCTTTGCACTCTTTTCTATGGCGCGAGATCGCGGTCGTCTGCGCAGATCTGCAGGTGTGAACTTTGCGAAGATGTTGGGTACCGGCACTGGTGAGAATTTCACTCCGAGTGATGCCGACCTCACACGTTGGGGCGCTCTCGTTGTTATTGATGAAAGTGCGCTGGATTCAATCGATTCTCTTGCAGTAGTTCGATCATGGAATAAACGAGCAGAGCACGAAGTCCGGTTGGTCCTTGATCCCATTTCGGCACATGGTTTCTGGTCAGGTAAGAACCCATTTGATTGGAGCGTTACTCCAGCAGCAGATTCTCAAATTGTCGCAATTACGCGTGCGCGCATTAAGTGGTTACAGAACTTTAGGTTTTGGAAGGCAGTGCCTCCAGTTTCAGCAGACCTGCACCAATCCCCTGGGTTAATTGCAGCGATCGGCATTGGTGAAGCACCAATTGGTTTACAGGGCACTTTCTCTCTCTGGGAAAATGGAAAAGTCCTACGTGACTTTGCTTATAAAGGTCAGGCACATCAGAGGGCTATAGAGGCAACAGCGCAGTACAACTGGTATGCCGAGGAGTTGTTTTCACGTTTTGCAGTACGTAATGTGCGTGGAAAACTCTAGTAGGGCAGACTTAGCCCATGTCTATTCGAGATTTCACACCGCGAGCAAATCGTCGTCGTGGGCAGTCTCAGCGCTCAAAAATCTTTCTTGCTGTAGTCCTCGCCATAGCAATCTTGCTGCAGATTCCGTATCCACTTTTGGATGGACGAGCGCTCGAGATATTCACACTCCTTACTGTGTACTTTGGTGCAGCGGCGATGTTGCTACACGCGCGATTGAGCTTTGGAAATAAATTTGCCCTTACCTATCTTGGAATAACTGCCACATTTGCATGGATCATTGAAACCGTCGGCGTTAACAGTGGTTGGCCCTTTGGCGTATATGAATACAGCAAAACGTTGGGCGTCTTTATCTTTGATGTGCCACTAGTCGTTCTCTTTGCTTGGACGATGATGGCGTATCCCGCTCTCATTGCTGCTCGACGCATTGCGCGCGGCTGGGTATTTCTCTATGGCGGTGCAATCTTGATGGGTTGGGATCTCTTCTTAGATCCACAGATGGTTACAGCAGGTCGCTGGACTTGGG
>CANLHC010000076.1 GCA_947490625.1 Candidatus Nanopelagicaceae bacterium | reverse complement strand
GTGATGGTGGCATCTACCGAATTGAAGTTCCAGAGATCAGAGCGATTATGAATGACAATCTCCCTGGTTGGATGGGTTGGGCATTCCTGGCGATTGCAATCACAGTGATGGCGCTCTTGAATTTCTATGACCGTAGCGTTCGCGCACGTAACGGTCTTGCAAATCGTCCAATTTCTTTGATGTATACCAAGTTAGGTATCTCCGCTGTCATTGGTGCTTCTCTTGTTGCACTCCTTAACACCAACCGCAGCCAATCAATTAAAGAAATTAGTGGCGTTCCAATTGTTGTTCCCATTGCGCTGACCGTTCTCTTCCTCGGTACATTGCTCCTTGATCGCACACGTTTTGGGCGTCACCTTTATGCAGTCGGTGGTAACCCTGAGGCAGCGCGACGTTCCGGTATCAAGGTAGTAAAAATCCGAATTATTGCCTTCATGCTCTGCTCATTTCTTGCTGTCATTTCGGGAATCTTTAACGCCAGTCGTGTGGGCGCTGTTGAAGCAACGGCAGGAAAAGCGATCGTGCTTTCAGGCGTTGCTGCAGCTGTTGTTGGTGGCGTAAGCCTCTTCGGCGGCCGTGGTCGCTTGATTCATGCAGCAGTCGGTGCGCTAGTCATCGCAATTATCGATAACGGTCTTGGCCTTCTCGGTCTACCAGCTGGAATCAACTTCCTCGTTACTGGTGGAGTCTTGATCATGGCTGCAACAGTTGATGCGGTATCGCGAAAGCGAACATCCGCCTCACGTTAACCTGAAGAGATCGGTGGGTTTAGCCCTTGACTCCCATGAGGTGCTCAAGAGCTAATTGATCGAGAGCTTCATAGTGATACCCACGAGCTCCGGCAGCTTCGATATCAAAGCTATCGGCATCAGTAAGTGACTTCCATGTCTCACCCTTTGCAAGAGTGGGTTCGGTGAGGCCAGGAATATTGGAATCCTTCATTGCCGCAATCACACGTGGATCGCTCCGGAAAGCAAGTGCACGCTCTTTCAGCAAGAGATAGGTGCGCATATTTGCTGTTGCTGATTCCCACACACCCTTATCGCTTTCTGTGCGAGCTGGCTTGTAATCAAAGTGCTTAGGTCCTGAGTACTTATGGCTTTCAAGTAGATCAACAAGGAAGAAGGCAGATTTGAGATCGCCATGGCCAAAGACAAGATCCTGATCGTACTTTGGACCGTGCTGTCCATTGAGATCAATATGGAAGAGCTTGCCATGCCAGAGCGCTTGGGCGATTCCATGGACAAAGTTAAGTCCTGCCATCTGCTCGTGACCAACTTCAGGATTAACGCCCACCATCTCTGGTCGATCAAGTGAGTTGATAAATGCAAGTGCGTGTCCGATTGTTGGCAAGAACATATCGCCACGAGGTTCATTTGGCTTTGGTTCAAGTGCAAATTTAATTGAGTAGCCATTATCTGCGACAAAATCACCAAGTACATTAAATGCTTCGCGGAAGCGATCAAGTGCTACATACGCGTCTTTCGCGCCATCTGATTCAGCGCCTTCTCGTCCACCCCAAAAGACATATGTCTCTGCCCCAAGGTCTACCGCAAGTTCGATATTGCGCATGACTTTGCGAATTGCATAGCGACGAATATCGCGATCATTAGATGTGAATGCTCCATCCTTAAAGACTGGATGTGTGAAGAGATTTGTTGTCACCATAGGAACTTTCATTCCGGTCTCAGCAAGCGCCTTCTTAAATCGGTCGATATGTGCGTGACGATCTGAGTCATTACTTCCAAATGGGATCAAGTCATCATCATGAAAAGTCACTCCATAAGCGCCTCGAGCTGCGAGTTCGTTAACGGTGCGTACGGGATCAAGCGGTCCACGCGTCGGATCTCCGAAGGGATCGCGCGCCTGCCAACCGACGGTCCAGAGGCCGAAGGTGAATTTATCTGCTGGGCTTGGCGTAATAGACATGGTTTTCTCCCGTGGTCGTGAGTGGCGCTTGTATCAGTTTGGAGCAAAGGCGAACTTACCCGTAACCTAGGCCAATAGCCACCGGATTGAAATAACAATTCTGTGACGAACATTATTTGTACGGCAACGAAAGTCGCTCTTTTGCGGGAGTGGTGAAATGGCAGACACGCAGGTCTTAGGAACCTGTGTCTTCGGACGTGCGGGTTCAAGTCCCGCCTCCCGCACCAGTAGTACCGGTTTCACCGTTTTCCAATGTGAGTAGAGTGAAAATTATGGCAAAACCTTCACGGGCGAAAGTTAAAAAATTACAATCCGAGGCGATGGCTGCCGCCGTTGCTCGTCGCGCTGAAAAAGCTGCCAGCAAATCTGCGGTCACACGTGGAGAAGCAGAGCACGATCCGTATTCTGAAGTTGATCAAGAATGGCTTGCTATGGGAATTAGCGCCCCGGCACGACGTGCACTTATTGACGAAGGTTTCTATACGATTTCAGATCTCCGTAAAGCATCTCTTGCAGCCCTTAAAGAGCTACACGGCGTTGGCCCGAATGTGATTCGCATTCTCGTCTCAGAGATGAAGAAGAACGATATTCAATTCAGAAGTAAGTAAAACTATTTCTGAACAGGCTTGACGAGTAAGTTTGCAATCACGTGGCCCAAAAGTGCTCCAATGAACTGGGCTGCAATAAAAAGAGGCACTGAAGCGATGGCGATTCCAGAGAAGCTATCGGTCAGAGAGCGACCAAGCGTAATCGCCGGATTGGCAAAACTGGTTGACGATGTAAATACATATGCGCTACCAATCCACAAAGGTACTAACCAGAACGCATGCTCTCCACGCCCTTGATTGCTGGCGATGAAGATTGTGGCAATGAGTCCAGCAGTTGCAACAATTTCACTAATAAAGAGCGCACTGCCGTCGCGCACATGTGTTGAAGGATCAATCAGGGCGCGACTAAAGAGTGCATGGGCAAGAATTGCTCCTCCTGCAGCCCCCACAATTTGTATCACTGAAAAAGTCACTGCTGTGACCAGAGATTCTTTCTTTCGCAGAAAGGCGATAAAGACAACGGCTGGGTTGAAATAAGCACCGCTGACAGGTGCTAAGAGCCAGATCGCGAGAGCTAAGGCCATCACTGTTGCAAAAGTATTGACAAATAATTGCAGAAGAACATCGCGAGTAAGTGTTTGCGCCATGATCCCAGAACCAACTACGGTCGCGGTAATGAGTCCCGTGCCTAAAAATTCTGCCAGGTATGCGCGTAACCTCATCTGATTAGCCTAGTAGCTCTGCCAGTAGCGCTTCAACGCGCGCCTTGATTTCATCACGAATAACTCGGACGCTTTCGATTCCTTGTCCGGCTGGATCATCGAGTACCCAATCTTCATAACGCTTGCCCGGATAGAAGGGACAGACATCGCCACAACCCATTGTGATCACTGCATCTGATTGTTCAACCGCATCAGTAGTGAGGACCTTCGGTGAGTTATGTGAAATATCAATACCAATTTCGGCCATCGCTTCAACTGCTATCGGATTAATGGAGTCTTTTGGGGCTGATCCAGCAGAGAGAACTTCTACTCGCCCTTGTCCGAGGTGAGTCATAAATCCTGCCGCCATCTGCGAGCGACCCGCATTATGTACGCAGACAAAGAGAACGCTTGGCTTTGTAGAAGTCTGTTCAGAAGGGCTCATCATAGAAATAAAGGTACTTCTCGATGATGAATCAGCGGTGAACGATAAGTTAAGTTCACCCTTAATTCAGAAATGAGAGCCCTACCAGCAGAGCGCCAATCACAGTAACTACAGACATTCCGACTCGACTAGCTAAGAATGAATCGAGCGGCTTAATGAAAGTCATAAGGATGACCACTACGCCAGGTATGACGATCAGCAGCGATCGCGTGACAACGTCAGCATCATTATTCTGATATTGCCAATTGATCAGACCTAGGGCGAGTAGGAGATAGCCGCCCATACGATAGTTATTGCGCACCATGTTATTCATTATTTTCCATCCCAGATTGATAGTTCTTCAGCGAAAGTATCTAACCCCATTGGGCCAATACGAAGTGCATGTGCGTGGAATTTCTTCAATGAAAATTCTGCGCCGAGTCGCTTCTTCGCATTTTCGCGAGCCGCAATCCATTCGCGCTCTCCCACCTTGTAGGAAATTGCCTGTCCGGGCCAACCTAGGTAACGATCGGTCTCACTGGTTGCACTCTCATCATCAAGCAGGGCTTTATTCATGAGCGCTTCACGACCAGAGACTGCATCCCATACACGGCCATTTTCATCTGTGTAACCAAGGTGCATTCCGATATCAATGACAATACGTGTAGCGCGAAGTGCTTGTGCTGAGAGGAATCCCATTTCGATTCCTGGTTCGTCAAAGGCTCCAAGATCATCCATAAAGCGCTCTGCATACAAAGCCCATCCCTCGCCGTACCCGCTGATCCACGCACCAAATCGTTGGAATCGTGAGAGGCGATCGCGCTCGATCACAGACGTTGCGATCTGTAAGTGATGACCTGGAACCGCTTCGTGATACCACGTTGATGCAAGGTGCCACCAAGAAACTTCATCTTTGCCCATCAACGGCAGCCATGTTGTGCCAGGGCGAGAAAGATCCTCACTGGGCGGCATGTAATACGGGGCAGATGCGCTTCCCTCAGGTCCAATTCGCGCATCGCAGAATTTCATTC
>CANLHC010000075.1 GCA_947490625.1 Candidatus Nanopelagicaceae bacterium | reverse complement strand
GGTGCACGATTTGATGATCGCGTCACCGGAAAACTTTCAACTTTTGCAGTAAATGCCAAGGTAGTTCATGCAGATATTGACCCTGCCGAAATCGGTAAGAATCGTTATGCCGACGTCGCGGTGATTGGTGACGTGCGCGAAACCATGAAGGCTTTGGTTCCTGCTCTCAAGGCAGCGTTAGCAAAGAGCCACCCAGATCTGACTCCATGGCTTGATTCAATGAATAAATTGCGCGCAACATATCCACTTGGATATGACGTTCCGGCAGATGGATCACTCTCGCCGCAATTTGTTATCGAACGCCTCAGCCAAATCTGTGGACCTGACACAATTTTTGCAGCAGGTGTTGGTCAACATCAGATGTGGGCATCTCAATTTGTTAAGTATGAAAAACCACGCACCTGGCTCAACTCTGGCGGAGCAGGCACGATGGGTTATGCCGTTCCTGCAGCAATGGGTGCCAAAGTAGGCGCACCTGATAAAACCGTGTGGGCAATCGATGGTGATGGCTGCTTCCAGATGACAAATCAAGAACTTGTCACCTGTGCACTTAATGACATCCCAGTAAAAATTGCAATCATCAATAACGAAAGCCTTGGAATGGTTCGCCAGTGGCAGACCTTGTTCTATGACAGCCGTTATTCAAATACCAACCTTGAATCAAAGCGCGTTCCAAACTTCCCAATGTTGGCAGAGGCGATGGGCTGCGTTGGTCTTGCTTGCGAACGTCCTGAAGATGTTGATGCGGTAATCGAAAAAGCAATGTCGATCAACAATCAACCAGTGGTCGTAGATTTCCGCGTACATCGCGATGCGATGGTGTGGCCGATGGTCGCAGCTGGAACTTCTAATGATGACATTTTGATCGCTCGCGCAACTGCGCCCGACTGGGATTCACAGGAGCTCTAATGGCCATTCATAAATTAGAAGTTCTCGTCGAGAACGAACCTGGCGTCTTGGCCCGCGTAGCTGGCCTCTTTGCGCGCCGTACCTACAACATTGATTCTTTGGTAGTCGGACCAACCGAAAACGCAAAGATTTCAAAGATGATTATCGAAGTGAGTGTCGAAGGTCACTCACTTGAGCAAGTGATCGCCCAGCTAGATAAATTGATCAACGTAATACGGATCGAAGAGGTCCTTGAAGGTGCAATCAGCAATACCAAGCATGACACTCAACCCGATTATCAGAACTAAACTAGATCTCGATATAACAACGATAAAGGAGAAATACCGTGGCAACGATGTATCACGAAGAGGATGCAGATCTCTCAATCATCCAGGGTCGCAAGGTCGCGATCATCGGTTACGGCTCACAAGGCCACGCACATGCACTGAGTCTTCGTGACTCAGGTGTCGATGTACGTGTCGGCCTTAAAGATGGTTCGCCATCTCGCGCTAAGGCAGAAGAAGCCGGACTTCGCGTGACAAGTGTTGCTGAAGCGGTTAAAGAATCAACCGTCATTATGATCTTGGCACCTGACCATGTTCAGCGCCACATCTACACCGAGTCAATCGAGCCAAACCTCAAAGCTGGGGATGCAATCTTCTTTGGCCACGGTTTCAATATTCGTTTTGGTTACATCACTCCACCGGCAAATGTGGATGTCTGCATGGTTGCACCTAAGGGTCCAGGACACTTGGTGCGTCGCGAGTACTCAGCAGGACGTGGCGTTCCCGTTATTGTTGCAGTTGAACAAGATGCAACAGGAACCGCATGGCCGTTGACACTTTCATATGCAAAGGCAATTGGCGGACTTCGCGCAGGCGGAATTCTCACAACATTTACGGAAGAGTGCGAAACAGATCTCTTCGGTGAGCAGTCAGTATTGTGTGGCGGAGCATCACAGCTTGTGATGTACGGCTTTGAAGTTTTGACCGAGGCGGGATACCAGCCAGAGGTTGCTTACTTTGAATGTCTTCACGAACTCAAGTTGATCGTAGATTTGATGTACGAAGGTGGAATCGCAAAGCAGCGTTGGTCAGTTTCAGATACCGCTGAATTTGGTGATTACGTCTCTGGCCCACGCGTAATTGATCCACGCGTAAAGGAGAACATGAAGGCTGTTCTTGCTGATGTTCAATCTGGAGCATTTGCAAAGCGCTTCATCGATGATCAAGAAGCCGGCGGACCAGAATTTAAAGCGCTACGCGCAAAGGGTGAGTCACATCCAATCGAGACAGTAGGACGCGAACTTCGCAAGATGTTTAGCTGGATGAAGAACTCTAATAAGGATGACTACCAAGAAGGAAGCGCAGCACGTGGCTAAACCTGTTGTTCTGATTGCAGAAGAGTTAAGTCCAGCAACACTTGAAGCGCTCGGACCTGACTTTGAGGTGCGTAACTGCGACGGTGCAAATCGCGCAGAGCTCCTTGAAGCGTTGGGCAAAGGTGTAGATGCTGTACTGATTCGATCTGCGACCAAGATGGATGCTGAAGCTATTGCTGCAGCAAAGGGTCTTCGAGTCATTGCACGTGCTGGTGTAGGTCTTGATAACGTTGATATTCCTGCAGCAACGGCTGCCGGTGTCATGGTTGTTAATGCACCCACATCAAATATCGTCTCAGCGGCCGAACTTGCGATTGCACTATTACTGGCATCTGCTCGCTTTGTTTCCCCTGCACACGCTGCGCTACGTAACGGTAAGTGGGCACGTTCAAAGTACACAGGTGCTGAACTATTTGAGAAGACTCTTGGCATCGTCGGCTTCGGTCGTATTGGTCAATTAGTTGCTCATCGTATGCAGGCCTTTGGCATGAATGTGATCGCATACGATCCATATTTGCAACCAGCGCGTGCGGCGCAACTCAATGTTGAACTTGTTGAACTCGATGAGCTTTTGAAGCGTAGTGATTTCATCACTATCCACCTTCCAAAGACGAAAGAGACAGCAAATCTCATCGGCGTTGATGCACTCAAGAAGGTCAAGCCACAGGTGCGCATCATCAATGCTGCGCGCGGTGGAGTCCTTGATGAGACTGCCCTCTATAACGCAATCAAAGAAGGTCGCGTTGCAGGTGCTGGTCTTGATGTGTACGCCACAGAGCCATGCACCGACTCACCACTTTTTGAACTTGATGAAGTTGTTGCAACACCTCACCTCGGGGCATCTACTGATGAAGCGCAAGAACGTGCTGGTATCGCAGTTGCGGTCTCTGTTCGTAAAGCGCTTGGCGGTGAACTTGTACCTGATGCAGTCAACGTTAAGGGTGGTGCAATCCATGATGAGATTCGTCCATCACTTCCATTAGTTGAGAAGATGGCGCAGATCGGAACTGCTTTAGCTGGAGAACTTCCTGTCAGCATGGAGATCACAGTCATGGGAGATATCTCAGGACATGATTCATCCATCTTGGCAACAAGTGCGCTTAAGGGTGCATTACTTGCAGCAGGTGCTGAGGATGTTACCTACGTCAATGCACCAGGACTTGCTACAGAGCGTGGCGTTACCTCAAATGTGACAACCACACCTGATAGCCCTGAATATCGCAGCATGATCTCTCTTCATCTTGCCTTAAGTAACGGAAAGTCAATCAAGGTTGATGGAACGTTGATGGGAATTCGTAAAGTCGAAAAGATCATTGCAATTGATGGATTCGATCTCGATCTTCCACCATCAGAGAACATGCTCTTCCTTGGCTATGCCGATCGTCCTGGCGTCGTTGGAACAGTCGGTAACGCACTTGGAGCGGCAAAGATCAATATCGCTGGCATGCAGGTTGCGCGTCAAGCACAAGGCGGTAGCGCTCTTATGGCGATCACCGTCGATTCATCTGTTTCAGAATCTGTAGCGGCATCTGTTGCAAAGGAAATCGGGGCAGATCTTGTTCGATCCGTCTCTTTGGTGAACTAATGTCAAAGAAGATTAACCTTGCCGTCATTGCTGGAGATGGAATCGGTCCTGAAGTTGTTACTCAAGGTATCCGGATTCTGGACGCTGTGGCTGCAAAGTACGACACCACTTTCACTAAGACCGAGTACGACTTAGGTGCAGGTTTTTGGCATCGCACCGGAGAAGTTCTTCCTGATTCAGTGATGGCAGAGATCGCAAAATCTGATGTCATTCTTCTTGGCGCAGTGGGAGATCCCAGCGTTCCAAGCGGAGTTCTCGAGCGCGGTCTCTTGCTTAAACTTCGCTTCGCCTTCGATCATTACATCAACTTACGACCGGCCAAACTTGCACCAGGAGTTACCGGCCCACTTTCAACAACAGCGCCAATTGATTTCGTCGTTGTCCGAGAAGGAACCGAAGGTCCATATGTAGGCGCTGGTGGTGTTCTCGCTCTTGGTACAGAGCACGAGATTGCAACTGAAGAGTCACTCAACACTCGACGAGGCGCTGAGCGAACGATCAGATATGCATTTGAATTAGCAAAAAAGCGCGATCGTAAGAAGCTTTCCCTTGTTCACAAAAACAATGTTCTTACTCGTGCTGGAAGCCTCTGGACCCGTACATTTAATGAAGTCGCCACCGAGTATCCGACGATCACAACCGAGTACATCCACGTTGATGCTGCGGCGATGTTCTTTGTTACCAATCCAGATCGCTTTGATGTTGTTGTTACGGATAACCTTTTCGGAGACATCTTGACCGATATTGCAGCGGCAATTTGTGGTGGCATCGGTTTAGCTGGCTCTGGCAATATCAATCCCACCG